>CALGBN010000278.1 GCA_937877765.1 Candidatus Bathyarchaeota archaeon
GTACTCCTGCTTCCTCGCTTACATCAACATAGAGCTTGCGCATTGCCCCCTCGTCCATCATGTGACAGTGGCTATCAATCAATCCGGGCACCACTGTTTTACCTTCAAGGTCTACGACCTTGGTGTCTTCTCCAACGAGTCCTTCAACTTCCTTGGTGGAGCCTACGTGGATGAATTTTCCGTACTTTATTGCTACGGCTTCAGCGATGGACTCGTCTGAGTCCATTGTGACTATTTTTCCATTAATATACGCGGTGTCTGCTTTCAACCTCTATACCTTCTCCCATGATACTTGTCTCTAATCCTAAATATTATATTCCCAAAAAATGAAGCCAATCCATGTCAAGACACGAGGAAGCCCGGGAGATGGAGAAAAAGTACGTCTACGGGACATGGAGATACGAGAACACATGGAACCCTGTGATGATCGAGTCCGGGGAAGGATGTTATATTGTTGATATGGATGGGAAACGATACTTTGATCTATCCTCCCAGCTCATGTGCAGCAACCTTGGGCACAGTAATCAGGCTGTAAAAGACGCGATCAAAGAACAGGCAGACAAACTATGTTACGCTGCACCGGGATTCGGGACCGAGGTAGCAGCCAAACTAGGTAAGATGCTAGCCGAGATAACTCCTGAGCCTCTCTGTAAGAGCTATTTGACCATTGGAGGTGCTGAGGCTAATGAGGCAGCACTCCAGATAGCGAGGATGTATACTAAGCGGGGTAAGTTCATCAGCAGGTACAGATCATACCACGGCAGTAGCAGCGGAGCGGTTGCCTTGACAGGTGATCCACGTACCCATAACGCTGTTGGCGTCGCTGGTGTGGTCCGTGCACCTGACTGTTACTGTTACAGGTGTCCGTTTGGTAAGGAGTATCCGGGTTGTGGTATTCAGTGCGCAGAGTATATTGATGAGATTATCAGGATGGAGCGTCCAAGCACTGTCGCTGGTGTGGTAATCGAGCCAGTTGTCGGTAGCAACGGTATATTGGTGCCTCCTGATGAGTATGTTCCAAGGCTCAGGGAGATTTGTGATGAGCATGAGGTCTTGTTGATTGATGACGAGGTCATGGCGGGCTTCGGAAGAACAGGAAAATTGTTCGCGATGGAGCACTGGAACGTTGTGCCTGATATCATGACTATGGCGAAAGGTATCTCAGGAGCTTACATGCCCTTGGGTGCAACAATCACTAGCAAGAAGATCGCGGACTATTTTGATGAACCAGACAACCTGTTCAGTCATGGTCAAACATATGCGATGCATCCTATGGCTTGTGCCCCTGGAATAGCGGCAATCAACGAGTACAAGACGAAGAAGATCGTTGAAAACGCTGCGGCGATGGGCAAAGTATTGGGTAAACGGCTTGAAGAGCTAAAAGAAGACCACAAATCA
>CALGBN010000279.1 GCA_937877765.1 Candidatus Bathyarchaeota archaeon
TAATGATACGGCGACCACCGAGATCTACACCGTCTAATTCGTCGGCAGCGTCAGATGTGTATAAGAGACAGGGCAACCTACAGCAGCATAGAGGCACCAATAACCAAGACACTAGCGATGAGCCACAAAGAGATCACTGACACAGACCCCCTCTACAGCTTCACCTCAGGGGGCACCGACTGCAGATTCTGGAGAAAACAAAGCGTACCAGCAGTAAGCTATGGTCCAAGAGTCTACGCCATGGGCGGAGTAGACGAAGCCATAACCATCGATGACCTAGAGACCACAGCCAAGGTACACATCGCGACTATTCTCGGTTTTCTGGGTAATCCCTAATAATCTGTACCCCCGATGAATATTGAATAACATTGGTAGAGAAAACAATAGGAATCCTCGGCGGTATGGGACCAGAAGCCACAGCCGACCTATTCATGAGAATCATCAGAGCCACACCCGTCAAACGAGACCAAGACCATCTTCACGTAATCATAGATAGTAACTCAAAGATACCAGACAGAACCCCCGCCATCCTAGGCACAGGTGAAAACCCCCTACCATTACTAGTAGAGACTGGGAAACGACTAGAGAAAGCAGGAGCAGACCTCCTAATCATGCCATGCAACACAGCCCACTACTTCCACGCCAAGATACAGGAACAAATCGGGATTCCCCTGCTTCACATGATAAGACTCAGCGCCGACTACATAGCCGAAAAGTATCCAAAGGTCCGTAAAGCTGGTCTCCTAGCTTCTGATGGAACCATTGCCAGTAGACTTTATCATGACTCCTATGCTGCTAAGGGAATCGAGATCATAACCCCCACTGCAGTCTCACAGAAAGACACCATGGACGCCATCTACAAGTACATCAAGATAGGAAACCTAGAGAAAGGAGAAGAACTCCTGAAACGAGTATCATTGGAGCTAATCGAAGCCGGCGCAGACACTGTTCTATGCGGATGCACCGAGGTAAGCATCGTACTCCATGACGGCGATCTCAGCGTCCCAGTAGTAGATCCCTTACAGGTGCTCGCAGAGGAAGCCGTCAAACTCGCATCAGCATAGGCGAACCCCATGGACGAACCCAAGTACTATCGTGGAACCTTGGATTATCCACGAGAAAACAGCATTGAGGTTATAGAGTTCTATTACCCGGCTGATGTCCAGTGGAGCTGCATAAACTGCGGAGACTGCTGCGGCGACGTAGACCAACGGACAAGAATGATACAGTTACTACCCGAAGACATAGAGCGAATCAAAGAAACCGGTGCAACAGACTTCTATGAACCATGGGACGAAGGCGCCTTCAAGGGACTCATGTGCAAACAGGATGGAAAATGCATATTCTACAAGGGAGACGGCTGCAGCATCTACTACCACCGAGCCCTACTCTGCAGAA
>CALGBN010000280.1 GCA_937877765.1 Candidatus Bathyarchaeota archaeon
GTACCTGTATTTACTTTTTGCAGGCGTCTACAAACGCCTTGAAAAGCTTGTTCATGACAGGGTTATCTTGGTGTTCGGGGTGCCATTGGACGCAGAGCTTCCAGACACTTGAATCATACTCGATAACCTCGATTACACCATCAGATGCTTTGCCTGTTACCTTGAAGCCCTTACCGGGGTCCTTACAGGCTTGATGGTGGAAGCTGTTACAGAGTACCTTGTCTTCCCCGAAGATCTCGTGTATCTTTGAGCCCTTATCTAGGAAGGCGTGGTGTGTGCTGTGCCATGCCTTGGCTTCCTGCCTGTGCTTGATTGGTTTCTCAACCTGAGATTTAATATCCTGTATCAGTGTGCCTCCGGCTGCTGCGTTCAGGGTCTGGAGACCCCTGCAGATGCCCAGAACTGGTTTGGGTCCGGCTAGTGCGATCTTTGCTAATTCAAACTCGAACTCGTCCCTCATGGGCTCGATCCATCCCTGACCGGGTAATGGCTGTTCACCGTAGAGGATCGGGTCTACATCTGGTCCACCTGTGAAGAGTACACCATCAACCAAGTCGTAGAGTTGTTGGCACTCCGCATTGTATAGGGGCGGTAATACGACTGGTGTGCCTCCGTTTCGTTGGATGGCTTTTGTGTAGGCGTCAGGTAGGTTGTACTTGTTTTCCTTGCTGCTGTATCTTGAGGTTATGCCTATTACTGGCTTCATACCCTTTTGGGGGTCTTGGCTGGATTTAATGTTAACTTGGGGCTCAAGGCTTATACATCTCCACAGGCATGTCTGGTGGATAACATTGTCCAAGATAATCAAGATTGATGAGGCGCCCTCAGAGCCGTGGGAAGGCGTCTGCGATATGCGTTGGATCGCGTCAAGCAATGTAGGCGCGAAAAACTTCAGGTTTGTACACTATACATATGAGCCTAACTGGAGCAGTAAAAAGACTCACCTGCATAACGCAAGGGAAAGCGCATACTATGTTCTGGAAGGTAAAGCAAAGCTGCATATCAACGGTGAAGAGAAATGGATTGAACCCGGTACCGCGGTCTATCTATCACCCGGTGATACTCACAGTATAGTTGGGGCTGGACCTGATGGACTTGTTATGCTTGAGGTCTGGGCGCCTACTGAACCGGATATTGTCTATTTTGAGGACGGCGAAAAGGTTACAGAGTGACCTTGAACACTTGTTCCATTTTGTTCTACGGCGTTCTTCATATCCTTGATACATGGGTTTATTCTCGAAGGTAATTTAGTACGGAATACAATGAATATTTTATTAAGAACTACTCTGAGCGTTTACGCCTTGACGGATTCACGGTCTATAACATAATAGAGGACCTTGAACAGGTACCAGAGATCAATGGGATTCAGCCCACTATCTATGCAAGTGATGGTAAACTTGAACGTATCATCATCGTGGAGCCTAAGGCCAAATATGATGAAATAAAAGAGGATCTGATTCAGCTCAAAGAATATTCACGAAAAAATCATCAAGTCTCATATTGGGGGTTCATCACAACAGAAAAAACATGGAATCTTATTGAGAACCTAATTTAATTCGATTACTTTTTACTGGACCACCCATGTATTGCCATGTAATCTAGGCGAGATATCTTGGCGATTAGGACAATAGTGGATCAACTGGGAAAACAGCTTAAACAAATGGGGAAATCAGAGGGCAAGCCAAATAGGATTCCATACATGGTGGTCTGGAACTTTACCAACATGTGCAATCTTAACTGCAAACACTGCTATCAGGACGCTAAGGCTACTGGCACACCAGACGAGCTGACGCTAGAAGAGAAACTCAAATTCGTTGATACCATGGATGCTGCGGGCGTCAAGGTGCCTATGATCAGTGGCGGTGAGCCGTTGATTCACCCCGATTATTTCACTGTGCTTGATTATATGGTGTCCAAGGGAATGCACGTAGCAACCGCTACAAACGGCACCATGCTCACCAAGGAGTTCGTCAAGAAACTCAAAGACCATGGCTTAGCGTATATCGAGATTAGTCTTGACAGCGTGAACCCTAAGAAACATGACGAGTTCAGGGGAGCCAAAGGCTGCTGGGAGAAAACCGTTCAAGGCATCAAAAACGCTGTCGAAGCCGGAATATTCACAGCAATAGCCACTGTTTTTACAAAAGAGACCATTGACGAGGTTGATCCAATGCTTGATTTGGCTGCTGAGCTCGGAGCACAGCGGTTCATTCATTTCAACTTTGTGCCTACTGGTAGGGGAAAAGAGTACGCCGAGAACGATCTTAGCCCTGAAGACAGAGAGCTTGTACTCAGTAAACTGTTCAAGCGTCGTCGAACCATCGGGTTAGAAGTATTGAGCACTGCCCCTCAGTATGGGCGTGCTTGTCTTGAGGGAAGTCTCGGCAGATATCTTGACCCTGATAGACTTTATGTTGAGACTAAGGCTGTCTCTTATACACATCTCCGAGCCCACGAGACCTCTCTACATCTCGTATGCCGTCTTCTGCTTGAAA
>CALGBN010000281.1 GCA_937877765.1 Candidatus Bathyarchaeota archaeon
TTTCAAGCAGAAGACGGCATACGAGATGTAGAGAGGTCTCGTGGGCTCGGAGATGTGTATAAGAGACAGGGCAAGGGTTGAGCAGGGTTCGGGTTCCTAAGTGTGGCGTTTGCTGTGTTTAGTCGTGTTGATGGGGCTGTCCACTGGTAATCCACATAGTCATCGCTTCCCTGATGGGTTATCCACTGGGGGAACTGGTATCTGATGTCTTTATCGAGGTAATCAATGGGGGAAATCTTCTGACAAGCCTCAGTGAAAGGATCATCCATGGGCTCAAACCCAAGATTCTCCTGTAGCTTTCGACCGAACTCTTTTGCTTCCTCATTGAACACCGGTGGTCCGACAAGGTTTAGGTTCCTGTAGAGTATCTCTGATAGCTTCTTGTTGCTGAGTCCAGTTCTGGTTCTGGCTATGATTCGTTTTGTAACCTTTGTGCCTGTGATCTGGGCTACTCCCTTGGCTGTGTTATCTAGTACCTTTGATATTTGTTCCTGCATCTCAAGCAATGGGGCCCGGTGAGCGTACTGTATCTGACCGATCCTTGGAGGAAGGTTATCGCTGGTTGCCTGTCCGCCCACCATGATGTACTCGTTCAGAGTCCAGTAAGCGGTATAGGGAAGCATCGCGTCCTCCACATACTTGGTAGCCGTATACATCAAACAAACAGCATCAAGAGCCGCCGGAATCCTACCACCCGCATGCCCAAGCATCTTAAATGGAATATCAGTGGGTCTGAACCATTTCTCGGGATTCACAGTCTCAAACGTGTAAAGGGTGTTCCAGTAGCTTGCGGCGTTAATCTCGTATCGCACGGTATTGTACCCCGCAGGGTGATAGGGCAACGAAGCGTTGAAGTCATCAAAATAGCCTTTTGCTGCGTGAATAGGTTTACTACCACATACTTTCTCGGCGGGCTCACCGAATAACTTCAGAGTACCCTTCAAGCCATGCTTCTCCATGGCATGTTTAGCAGCCAAGAAACCGAACAAGGCACCAGTACCTAATCCGCTATGGGGGTCTGTGTGCCCAGCAGCATAGGGGTGAAGCTTATCGTCACGTGGTTTTCTGTATGGTACGTTTGCTTGGCTTGTTCCCGGTACCGCGTCATACTCAGAGAAGCCTCCGATTACTGGTTTTCCTTCGCCCCATATTGCACAGAAGGCTGTGGGCATCTCCCCGCTGCCTTCCTCTACGTTCCAGCCATCTTCTCTGAGGAGGTTAACATAAGCTGCTGCGGATTTGTATTCACGGAAGGCGGGTTCAGCGTAGTTCCATATCTCCATGTGAAAATCGGAGAGCCAGTCATAGTTCTCGTCCAGATATTCTAGGACTGTTTGTTTCTCTTTCTGAATATTACTCAAAATAACACCAATAATGAATACGCCTATAGTATATAGATTATTTACCCACAGCGCGGGCGAAAACTTATCACTTCAAAGCATCTGATAATCAATTATAGGTGAAATGAATTGATAACAGTTACATTTGTAAAAATTGGATACATCGGCACAACCACACTCGTTGAAGCACTCCTAGATGAAAGAAGCGCAAGAAACGACCTCGTAATGAGGGTAGTAACCAGCGGAGTAAAGATGGACGAGGACCAGTCCGAAGAAGTAAGCAAAATTGCAGCATCAATCGAGTCCGACCTTTACGTGGTGATAAGCCCCAACGCAAAACTACCGGGTCCAACAAAAGCACGTGAGGTACTCAAAGAGACCGGAAAACCCATCATCGCCATCAGCGACGAGCCAAGTAGAAAAGCTATGAAGAAGCTCCCTGAAGAGGGAATAGGCTACTTGGTTCTATACGGTGACCCCATGATCGGCGCAGTTACATCCTTCCTGGACCCAGTGGAGATGGCTATCTTCAACGGTGATGTATTGAAGGTTCTCAGCGTCACAGGCGTATTCAGGATCGTTCAAAGAGAACTCGACAGAGTAATCGATGAGATAAAAGCAGGCGAGAAACCCACACTACCCGAAATCGTCGTCACAAAGACAAAAGCAATCGAGGCATCACTGCTAACAAACCCATACGCCAAGGCAAAAGCCATGGCGGCATTTGAGATGTCTAGAACAGTAGCCAGTCTCACGTCAGAGGGAGTCTACAAGACAGAAGACCGAGACGCGACTATACTGAAGGTAGCGGCAGCACACGAGCTAATCAGAGAAGCAGCAAAGCTCTGTGACGAGGCACGTGAAATGGATAAAGCAACTGACTCAGTAGTTCGTTTAACCCACTTCAAGA
>CALGBN010000282.1 GCA_937877765.1 Candidatus Bathyarchaeota archaeon
CTCCTCGAAAACCCTGATGAACTCCTCGCCGATGATCTTCCGCTTATGCTCAGGCTCCACTATACCATCTAATCGCTCAAGGAACCGTTTCTTAGCATCCACTACCTCCAGCTTCAAGCCACGGTCCTTAAACGCCTCATAGACACCAGCGGACTCGTTCATACGCATCAAACCCTGATCAACATGAACCGCCATCAAACGCCCTCCAAGGGCACGAGCCGCAAGTGCAGCCGCGACACTACTGTCTACGCCTCCACTCAAAGCAATGATTGCACGACCATCCCCAACGATGCTATTGATCTTCTCGACTGCTTCCTCTACCGCGTCCAAGGGTCTCCAGTTCGGCTCAGCCTTACACACCTTTAACACAAAATTGCTTAGCATCTCTTTACCGTGCTCAGTGTGAACCACCTCTGGGTGCCACTGAAGCCCCCAAATCTGTTTCTCCTCATGCACCATGGCTGCAACAGGGGCACGATCCGTACGAGCAAGTGGTTTCCACCCAGGTGGTGCCTCGAAAACTGTGTCTCCGTGGCTCATCCACACCATCTCGCATGATGTTAAGCCTTCAAGGATTCCCATCGGCTCATCGATATATGCTTTGGTTACCCCATATTCTCGTGCCTTCTCTAGGCGTCCTCCATACATGTTCGCTAATAACTGTAATCCGTAGCATAATCCCAGTACAGGCACACCCATCTCCAGTATCTCAGGGTCCAGAGTCAAAGCATCCTGTGCCTTTACGCTGCTTGGGCTTCCGCTGAATATGATGCCCCGTAGATTCATTACATTGCATAAGGCTTCAATGTCTGCTCGTCGTGCATCGCTTGGTAAAATCTCGCTATAGACATTGAGTTCCCTTACTCTACGTGCGATAAGGTGGCAGTATTGTCCCCCAAAATCTAGGATAGCTATTCCATCGGGTAAATCCTTGGTCGCCATTATCCTGTATGGAAACAGGCTGCCTTTAACGGTTTTGTTAAAAGAACATGCAACTTTGAACCCTTCTTGCATTAACCAAGATGCACGGTTTATCTGGCGTAAACGCCAAAATAAATTATAGCTTCCAATAACCAGATACTCAAGATAGCAAACGCGATAGGATTCATTGTTACAATAGTAGTAAACGGGGTTGCTAACGCCCTACCTTTGAACGGAGTAACCACCGGAGAACTCAGCGACATATATGGGAACTTATTCACTCCCGCAGGTTATGTATTCAGTATCTGGGGCGTAATCTATGTACTCCTAGCCGCCTTCACATACTACCAATTCACAGCGGATGACGAGGAACTACACTAGAAAATAGGGTGACTCTTCGTAGCAAGCAGTTTCTTCAACAGCATATGGATATTTTTCTGGCACTACATGTACGTCGCCCTGAGCCTAGCGGCAATGATCGGATTACTCGTGTGCCTTATACTGATTTATACCCGGCTCGAGATCGGGCTAATCGAGGTACCTCAGAGAAAACGCACCATGGTGCATACCACTTTCAGCGTCTATCTTGGATGGATCACAGTAGCCCCAATAGCAAACGTTGCCGCATTACTGGTTGACCTTGGCTGGGACGCCTATAACACTACAGCCATCTACATTACTGTTGCAATGATTCTCATCGCACTCGTACTCACGGTGCTAAACACCTACATCAGGGGTGATGTAGCCTACGCCGCTGTACTCGTCTGGGCTCTAGGTGGAATAATACAGAAACAGATGAACACTTTCCTCATCCCATGGGTAGCCGGGTTCAGCATCGTAGTGATAATAGCTGCCTTGGCGTTGAAGAAAACAGGACGCCTAGGCTAGTTTCTCCAGTAGAAGATTAATATCCTCTTTTGTGTTGTAGAAGTGTCCACTTATCCTCATGTGACCGTCATGAGCCTCTCGTCCAGTTACCTTGATCTTCTTAGCCTTCAGCTTCGCAGCCAATG
Organism: Candidatus Bathyarchaeota archaeon; assembly: GCA_937877765.1. Classification (GTDB taxonomy): domain Archaea; phylum Thermoproteota; class Bathyarchaeia; order TCS64; family TCS64; genus RBG-16-57-9. Next base: position 1,935 of record CALGBN010000282.1, read on the forward strand.
GTAATGGGTCATCCTCAAAGTAGCTCACAATAGGCGATGTTGGGGTATCTGGCGTATACATCTCCTTACCCATGGAGACCAGTTCATCATACAGGTAACCAGCTAGCTTCAGGTTCCTCTTCTCAATAGCCTTGGTCCCAAACTGGTTCAAGTAGTCTATTGCTTTCTCCAACGCGAAAACTCCTTGGAAATTAATGGTGCCATACTCGAATTTCTCAGCCGAGCCCTCTATTACTGATTCCTCTGGGTTGTCTCCCTCGTAAATCTGGTTCTTCCATCCTGTACGGTCAGGGATCAACTCACCAATATTCTCCTCCCTCACATAGAGGAACGCGAGACCCGTTGGACCCATCAAATACTTGTACGGAGCCACCGCCACAAAATCCACACCAGAAGCCGTGTAATCCACATCAAGGGCACCCACCGCCTGTGTCGCATCCACTAAAACCTTGGCTCCATGCTCATGCGCCATATCACTAACAGCCTCCAAGTCCATGGTGTCACCGTTCACATAGCTTACATGGCTAACCTGAACAAGCCGCGTATGGTCATCAATCTGTTTCTCTATATCAGCGAGCTCAAACCGGTTATCCCGAGCATGAACCACCCGACTCTCCACATGGTTCCGCACAGTAGTATTTGTATAGAGCACGTTATGCTCCCACTCAGGGAAAACCACGTTATCACCTTTCCTCCAAGTAAAACCATTCACAACTATGTTCAAACCACTACCAGTGCACATGGTGAAAGCGATCTCATTAGGTTTTACCTTGATAAACTCAGCTATCTTGCCCCTGAGCCTCGTGGTCCGAGTCAGCCACTCCTGTAGTATGGTCTTGTCACCGGGTGGACTGAACCTATACCAGAGATCCACATATTCCTCGTATCCTTCTTTCACCTGTTTCGGCATTACACCTACGAAGGCGTTGTCAAGATAAGCCCACTCAGCTAGTAGCGGGAAATCACTGCGTATCTTTTTTATGTTCAATCCATTCACACCATGCATAACACCGTGAACCAATATAACAAATTAGCCAAAGCGTCCATGCGTTGAATAATCTTTAAACGGGGCAAACCAAAACAATAACTGAGTGATTCTATGAGCGGATTTATGATCATTAGAGACGTAATGGCAAAGAACATAAAAACAGTAAAACCCGACGACACCGTACACGCGGCTGTCCAGAAGATGAACAAGTTTGATATCGGCAGCGTAATCGTCGTGAGCAGCGGAAGACCCATCGGAATAATTACAGAGACCAACATACTACGAAGAATAGTAGAACCAAGAATGGACCCAGCCACAGTTTGGGCGAAAGACATCATGACAAGCCCCCTCACCACTATCGATGAGAACGATGCAATCGAGGAAGCAGCGAAAGTCATGGCTGAGAAAAAGATTAACAGGATACCCGTAATGAAGGGAGATAAACTCGTTGGACTCATCAGCAGCACAGATATAGTCAAAGCGAGCCCGACACAGCTGGGAATCCTCGACGAGCTACTCAAAGTGAGCTAGACTCAAACCATTTCCCTATATACTATTCTATTTCGAATTTTATTCCAAAATACTCTGGAAAACATTATACCTATTCCCCGTGTTCTTACTTTGATCATAATGAAAGACGCATGGGAAAAACCCGCAACTCACCCAGCAGAATACCACAGCGTAGAATGCCAAAGAGGACGCGAGTTCATCATCAGATTGACCACAGGAGCAGACGTATACAAAGCCATCCAACAGTTCGCCAAGGACAAAGGCATAAAGTTCGGCAAGATACACGCCGCATTCATGGGAGGCTTCAGCCCAGCCAAGATGTTCATGTGGTGCCCAGACCCCCACGACCCAGATAACTGGCACAACGAATCATGTGCAAGCTTTGAGAACCTAAGCATGCTCGTCAGCATGAGCGGTATGATTCACACAAGACTCGTTGACGGTAAACCAGAGCCATTCCCGGCCATCCACTACGTTGTAGGCGGAGCATGGGACGTGCCAACTGTAGGCGGACACCTAGCAGAAGGCAGCATCGTCAAGGGCGTAGTAGAGTGCTTCATCACAGAGATACTTGGAATCGATGAACTGCTGCCAAGTGACTACGATCCAGCGACTGACGGCGCGCCAGAAGAATGGTACAAGGAAATCTAACCACCTTTTTTTCGTAGAGCCTTTAAACAGGTTCCACATCTTTTGTGGGGAACATCATGGATAAAGTAGACATCATAGTAATCGGAGCAGGCGCAGTAGGCTTAGCCATAGGCGCAGCCGTTGCAGACAAAGAAAAAGAACTGTATATTCTGGAGAAAGAGGAAGTCTATGGACAAGGCACCAGCAGCAGAAACAGCGAGGTAATCCACGCAGGCATCTATTACCCATCTAATACGTTGAAGGCTGATCTCTGCGTAAAGGCAAACCCCATGATCTATGATATCTGCGAAAAAAACAAGGTCCCATACAAAAGATGCGGCAAACTCATAGTAGCAAACGGAGAAACCGAGACAAAACAACTAGAAGGCATCATAAAACACGCCAAAAGCATCGGCGCACGAGACCTAGAGATGATAGATAAAGACAGAATCCATGAACTAGAACCAAACGTAAAAGCCGACGCAGCGATACTCAGCCCAAGTACAGGCATCATGGACGCCCATGGCTTAATGGACCACTTCCACAGAGAAGCAAGAAGAAAAGCAGGCTCAGACCCAGTAGTCTTGGACACCGAAGTCACAGGCATCAAACGAACCAAAGACGGTTATATCGTTGAGATGGTCAGCGGTGGAGAGCCCTTTGAGATAGAATCAAGAGTAGTAATCAACAGCGCAGGGCTATACGCTGACAAGGTAGCAGCCATGACTGGAATCGATATCGACAAGGAAGGCTACAGAATCCACTGGAGTAAAGGCGAATACTTCAGCCTAACAGGCAAACCACCAGCACTGATGCTAGTCTACCCACCGCCACCACAAGACGCGGCGAGCCTAGGTA
>CALGBN010000283.1 GCA_937877765.1 Candidatus Bathyarchaeota archaeon
GGTATACCCTCTTGAGGGTTTGTTATTAAACCTTAAACTCTCTTTGATAGTCGGCGTTGCTGCGGCACTCCCGTATATCTTCCTTGTGAGTTTAAGGGTTCTAAGAGATAGGGGAATCGTTGGGGAGATCGATATTAAAAGGAGCACGATTTTTAAGTACATAATCCTTTCCATATTCCTCTTTTGCGTTGGGGTTGTCTATGGGTACAACATGATGAAGTTTTTCATGATGTTTCTTTATTCCATGGCAGTTAGTCAAGGTGCCGTTCCTCTCTATAGCCTCTCAGAATTTGTAAGTTTCATAATTCTGATGCTCGTTCTATTTGGGTTTGTTTTTCAGCTTCCAATAATTCTTCACTTTCTTGTTAAAAACGAAATTGTGAAGTACAGTACATTGAAATACTACAGAAGACATATCTACGTCATCTTCTTTATAATAGGAGCGATAACGACTCCGCCAGATGTTTTTACGCAGATAATGGTTGGCGTAGTAAAAAATGGGCAAGTAAAATCTTCTAAACCCGATTTTGCTTGTTCGAGTCGGATGAAACGGTGGTGGACTGGGGGTGTTTGCCTGTATTTATGTTCTATTTATGTTTGTTTAGGTGCTGATGAGGGTGCGTGTATACGAATCAGTAACGAACGAGTAGAGGATTAAATGCGCTTCAATGGGATGATGATTTAGCGGAGATAGCTAGGAAGCGCAGTCAAGACACGGCGAAAAACAGAGGTAAATCAAAACACTCATAAAATATGTACCGCCAGCCCCTGAGGCTGATGCTCCGCTCCTCGACGCCCCCCGGCCTTATTATGAGCAGGTCTATGCCGTCTCCGCTCACCGCGTCACGGGCCACAGCGGCCTTCACCGCCTTGACGGCCAGCTCCTCCCCCGCCTCACAGTCTAAATCATTGTTGTACTCGGCCTCCAGGACGCCCATGGCTGTGGGGGCGCCAACAAGCACGCCACGGCGCACCCCCTACACTGAAGGCGGCCGTCGAGGTGTCAGCCATACAGACAAATCGTCCCAATTTCATACACCATAATCGATAAACTAAAACACGAAAATAAGAGAAAAAGGACCTACACCCAATAATGTTGAAAACTCATCTAGAGCCTTCACCAGCTCCCCGGAAAACGCCTACAGAAGCGAAAAACAGGCTCGCGGAAAACGCTCACCATAAACGAGTCCACATGCAGGCACCGCCCGCCGACAACCTCCGATGGTGGACTGGGTCTACGCTAGCGTTTAGACTATCAAGTTCATTATAAAATTCCTTATTCAAAAAAACTGCATATTAATGGAGAGTAAAAACGGTGCTCTACGTAGAGACAAGATGATCAATGATGTTTAATAGTGATTTCCTGAAAATGATTAATGATGATAATGGAAGACACAGAGATCATATTCCAGAACTCAAAGAGCTGTATAGTGATATACAAGGCTATCGACAACGGGGAAGACTTTGAGATCATAGACCTCAACAAGGCAGTTGAGAAAACAGAGCAAATATCCAGAGCCAACATAATAGGCAAACGAGTCACAGAGGTCTTCCCCGGGGTAGAAGAGTTTGGGCTACTGGACGTCTTCCGTCGAGTACTTAGAACAGGGGTACCTGAGCATCACCCCGAGAGCCATTACCAGGACCATAGATTATCAGGGTGGCGAGACATCTATGTTCACCGAGTCTCCGGGGACAAGATAGCAGCCATATACGAAGACGTAACCGAGAGAGTAAGAGAACGAGAGGAGATACAGTACCTTAACAGGCTTCTCCACGCCATACGTAACGTAAACCAGACAATAGCCATAGAGCAAGACTCTTCTGTGATGCTGCAGAAGATCTGTGAAGCCCTGGTTGAGACAAACGGGTACAATGGTTGCTGGATAAAGCTACATGAACCCGACCGCTTATACACATGTGGGTTCCAAGAAGAGCAAAAGATACGGGTGTTCCTAGCAGATAACACCCCTAAATGTACTGCAGGTCTCAAGCCAAGAGAGATAAGAGTATGTGACGACCCTAAGACATGTGAAGACTGCGTTCTTTATTCCGAGCATGAGCAAGCGGTTCTAGTCGGCTCCATAAGTTATCTCGACCAAGTATTTGGAGAGATGCTTGTAACTGCGCCCCTTGACAGGGTTCAAGAGTCGGAGGTTGGGTTATTCAGGGAAGTTGTTGGGGACGTCGGGTTTGCGGTTCATTCACACAGGCTCGCAGAGATGAAAGCAAAGCAGGATGAGGTGGTTAAAAGATATTATGATGGATTGGACAAGCTTCTAGGCTTCTCAAACAAGGTATCCCGTCTGTATACGGTTGAGGAGATAGCGGATCTGACCCTTGATGCTCTACGATGCACGTTAAACTATTCTCATGGTGGCTTTATAGCTGTAGAGGGGGACATGTTTGTCGCTGAGGTTCTTAGAGGAGACGTGGTAAATGAGTATTCTCAGAGTATCCACCAGACATCGGTCCTCAAGAGAGCTTTCCAAACAAAACAGACTCAGCTTGTGCCTGATACTCGTGTTGACCCTGATTTCATCTTAGGGCCAGCTGAGGGAATCTATCACCCATATTCCGAGCTATGTGTGCCTGTACTCAGAGACGATGATGTTGTTGCCCTGATCAATGTTGAGGTTGAGAGACTGGACGCGTTTTCAAGTTACGATGTTAAACTCGTCGAGACCATGGCGAATATTTTATCCTCTCAGTATTCGACCATAGACTATTTGGGTAGGCTGCAGGAGTCAGAGCATAAACTCACCATGATACTAGGAGAGGCTCTGGACGGTGTATCAGTTAATGTGGATAGACGTCTGGTTTATGTGAATCAGGCTCTGTGTAATATGCTTGGATATACCCGTGAAGAGCTACTAAGCATGGATGTTATTGATCTACATGCCCCAGAGTACCGGGAAGGCGTCAAAGAATATACCTCGATGAGGCAAAAGAGAGAAGCGGCCCCGGGTAGACATGTTGTGAAGCTCTTAAGAAAAGATGGAGCCCAGGTTGATGTAGAGTATCAGGTCTCATTGATTGACTGGATGGGTGAGACTGCAAGCCTCACATATGTTAGGGATGTCAGTGAACGGAAAAGGTTTGAGGTTACGCTACAAACGTTACATGAGTCTGCGTTAGCCTTCAATGAAATCGACAGCTACGAGGATATCATTGAAGAGTCTTTAAACATCCTAGAGAAGATAGTAGGTTATAGGTATCTGACGTTTTTGAGGGTGGAGGAAGAGGCCCTGGTTACAGCGTCTACTCGTGGTGCACCCGTACTTGATTTGGTGCTCCCATTGAGTGGACCGGGGATCACTGTTCGCGCCGTCAGGGAGAAGAAAACTCAGCAAGTAAATGATACTTCAATTGACCCGGATTTTGTTAAGGGCTCTACTGACAGCCTCTCCGAGCTAGCTGTACCAGTAATAGTCGAGGATGATGTTTGGGCTGTATTGAATGTTGAGAGCCAAGAGAGGGACGCGTTCACCCAGGAGGATCTGATTCTAGTTGAGACCCTCAGCAGTCACGTATCCTCAGCAGTTAGTAGGATGATGGATCAGGAGAACCGAGTGAAGGAGGCTTTGATGTATCAGAGGATGATTGAGGCTAGTGAGAAGCGTTACAGAACCCTGGTTGAGAGCAGCCCAGACTTGATTATCGAGCATGACCTCGAAGGAAATATAGTGTTTTACAATGAGGCTGCTGAGAGGTTTCTCGGCTTTGACCCCGATACAAGTATTGAGATGAATGTCCTCGACGTTGTGCCTCCTGAGTATCTAGGTGAGTTGGAGGAGAGGAGCCGTAAACGAGGCACCTGGGATATGGGGGTTTTCAGCTACGAGTTGAAGCTAATTAACGCCAGTGGTGAGCTTGTGCCGGTTTTGATTAACTCGACTCCCATACAGGAGAATGGAACAGTAAAGTCGATTTTATTGATGATACGGAATGTCTCTGAGTATAAGAGGCTACAGAATGAGCGCACAGAGGCGCTACTAGACGCCCGAGAAGCCAAGATACGCGCCGAGGAGGCTGAGAAACTTGCCCAACTCAAGACCCGTTTTATGAGTACTGCTACTCATGAGCTGCGGACTCCTTTAACAGTGATACAGGGATACTTGGAGCTATTGAAGGATACCATAGACGCTAACACGGAATCCGCTAATCAATATCTCTGTCTCTTATACACATCTCCGAGCCCACGAGACCTCTCTACATCTCGTATGCCGTCTTCTGCTTGAAA
>CALGBN010000284.1 GCA_937877765.1 Candidatus Bathyarchaeota archaeon
GTACATGGAGTTACTGAATTTCAATACTCGCCAGGGTTTGAATCGGTCATATTTTTGTCAAGTCGTCGTATTTGCGGTAGATTTCGAACCTGACTCGATGTATTTGTGTGTGGGGTTTGACCTAACCTATTGAATATGGATTTATTGTTGGGGCTGCTTTTTTTTCTTGTTGTATCTGTATTGGTATAGTGAATATGCTCCCATCATAACGAAAAACGCAGCCACAAGCATCCTCCCATAGGTCTCTGATACGGTGTATCCATACCAGTTCAAACCAATGCTACCAAGCATTAACAAGACAAGATAGATGATTAATTCTCTAGGCATCTTTTCCGGGTGATGAACCGGCTTCTTCTCCGTCAAAACACGGTACCATAAATCATAGCCTAGGAACACCAGCATCGGGATCAATGTAATTGATTGTCTTATCTGATTCTGGGATGCAAGATGGGCGATGAACAGGAATGTAAAAGGTATTAACTGAGCACTGAACACATATTTTAGCCGCAGCTCTTGTTCCGATTTTTCATAAGCACGAAAAATGTACACAATCACTAAGAGTAAGTAGAAGATCAACCCGAATCCCAGCACCAGCGTATCTAGAAGCGAAGCCATTGACGAATAGTAGATGTTCGCGCAGATATAAACTCGATTAACCTGTGTACTTAATCATAGAAATCACTTATTATCTGAAGCACTTGTTCTCGATTGTTCGTTGAAAAAACAAACGGTCTACCAGAATCGAAACGAAGTCTAACGGCCTCACCCAAGGAGGGCAAGAAAGCCAGAGACCCATCACCACCATACCGAACACCCATGCCAGTGTAGACGGATAGAGTGGCGTCGACTGGTTCACATGACTTTATGTCAGCCAGTTTAATTCTCTTGGATATTACCCCAAACGAAGTAGCCAGATGGGTTAAATCTATTACTAATAACCGCTTAAAGCGCGTGCATTTTGAACGTTTTAGTGGAAAAGAGGAGCTACCCGGCTCCCCTCAGCCTGAACAGCTCCTCCGCGGCGAGGCGCGCGGCGACTGCGCAGACACCCGGACACTTGTCCAGCCCGCCGTTCTCGTACCACCACTCGGCGTCCTCATCCTGTCTCTTATACACATCTGACGCTGCCG
>CALGBN010000285.1 GCA_937877765.1 Candidatus Bathyarchaeota archaeon
TTTCAAGCAGAAGACGGCATACGAGATGTAGAGAGGTCTCGTGGGCTCGGAGATGTGTATAAGAGACAGGTATGGTGCTGGGGCTATCTGTGATTGAGGCTGGTTCTACTGATGCTAGTGATGTGAGAGAGGTTCTTCCAATGGTTGCTGAGGGTTTTGTTGGTTTGACTGGTTCTTGTGGTCTTGATATGTACGGTGATAGGTTAGTTTTTAGAACTGGGCTGTATGCTTTTGGTTATCTTGATACTAGTTTTAGGTGGTTATATGTTGGAGAGTATTATTCACCAAGCAATGAGGTTATCTGGGAAACCAATGATTACCAATAAGATATTATAATCATCTAGACATTTGTTATACTGCGGGAAATTCAATATCATTGTTACATGAGACATGCGAATTAGTTATCATTAATTAGGCTAAGTAGTGCAGATTGTAGATTTATCCACTTGCTATTGGGGGAAAAAGAGCGACTCGGGCTCCATCATGGACCACAGCGTCTGGTCCTACCCTCCTACCATTTAACATAATTATCTTGATGGTTTTCTCGGGTATCTAGGCAAATGAGCAGGATGTTTTTCAATCCATCTGATCGTTTCTATTACGGATAATAGATTCATGTCCTATGATTATGTTTCATAAACTCTTCATCCATAGTACTTTTTTATTTGAAAAATTTTCATCTTTTAATGGATAATTATAGGATTTTAATGGTAGATGATGATAACGATATTCTATGGGTCTGCCAGAAGGTCCTATCTGAAGAAGGATTCTCAGTTGATATAGCAAACGATTCTGAAGAGGCTATCAGGAAAGCGCGGTTGAACCATTATCATATTTTCATATTGGATTATATGATGCCAAAACTCGGAGGCGAAGAATTAGCCAAACAAATACTCGCAATAAACAAACACGCGGTCTTCATTTTCCTTACAGGTTACTACGAGTTCTCCACTATCTCCAAAGACCTTGATTTGCTGACTCACTTGATTCTGTTAAAACCCATCAATGACATTGAGTTAATCCATGCAGTTAGAGAAAACATCGAATACCTGAATTATACCTCTGGAATAAACGGGTACCATAAACAAGTATTACCTGATCTACAATCACAGATTTCAGAATAAATGGTGGGACCGGCGAGAATTGAACTCGCGATCTCGCACACCCCAAGCGCGGATCATACCAAGCTAGACCACGGTCCCAGTGCAGAACACTAGAATCACCCGCAATACTATAAATCTTCCTCAGACAAACCAAGATGGTAATTCAAGTAAGCCGCTAACAGGGGGGAGGGGGGTACCACGGAAAAACCCGGAAGCGGCTTATTTTAGTAAAACCAGCCATAGAACAGTCCAGATCACCTTCTGATATACGTAAAAAACCGTCACCTTAAGCGGAAATAGTGCACTCAATAACCTGTAATTAACCTAGATCACATACCGCGAGAATACTCTGATAATGCTCTAGGTTTGGATCTGACTTGTACACTCGTAAGGCGTCAATGAGCGCGTCACGGTCTGGAAGCCCATAAACTTCGCTAAAGAAACCAGCAAAACTCGTGCTCATGAATAAACTTTGCACCGTGCAGGTTAAGTTACTTGGTTGTCGTTCAAGGCTAGCTGACTCAAAGTCGATAACCCTTGGACCCGCTTTGGTCACGATATAGTGGCGTCTGATTCTGGTTAGCTCACCGTGGTCCAAGCCTGATTGGTCAAGCCTCCACGCAATATCAAGTATAGCCCTGATGTTATCCATGACCGCACCCCGATCCTCTATATGTGTTTTAACCCAGTCACCGAAATACGGACCCACCAGTAACTCCATCACAATAAAATCAGGGCTAAACCCATAAAGCCGTGGACCAACATCCCACTTGTTCACATGTGTAAGGAAACCTGCCTCCCGGCTCATGTTTCCGCGGCTGGTGTCGGTGCGTCTAGCCTTCAACGCCACCTCTTTGCCTTCAAATATAGCGCGTAACACCACGCCAGCATGACCTTTCCCTAATATCGGTGTCCCGAGAACCCTATGGGGGCCTCCAGTCGCCACAGACTCTACACCAAGAGTTACAAGCTGTTCTACTCTTTGTTCTGCTTCTTCTCGGTTAAACTGGGGCCAGCATAGAAACTCGCCTATCTTGTGATCAAGTGCTTCTCGTACCGGGATATATTTATTCAATCCACTGTGGCCTTCCCTTAAGCCAATCATAGAGATAAACCTCAAAGTCTTCCTTCAGGTAGTCGCTTATCTCGGAGTCCAGTAGAACCCTGTGGTGCTGTAGTATCCGTACCGAGATTTTCTTGCTGATGCCGATGTTTCTACCTCCATCCGTAAGTAGGTCATCCATTAGATTCTTCACATCAGTATATTCTCGTTTCACGAGTACGTACCAGCGGTCTCTTAGTAGGTCTGGTCCGGCTATGGTTCGTGGGTTGTTCTTGTAGGCGTCTATGAATTGGCGTACATTTTTCTCTAGGTTTGCTGGGGGCCCCATGTGTTTGACTGCTTCTGGTATCTTTGCGGTTTCCAGCTCGTAGATGAATATGTGGCGTGTCTCCTCGTTGCTCCATGCTCCGCTTCTAAGCACCTTAAACCCATTTTGGTCAAGCTGTTGTTCCACTGCTTGCCTGCTCTTGTGAATCTGGCCCCATAATACGTCCGGGACATCGGCTTTTCCCTCTTCTATTACAAGGAAAAGCACCGAGGTTGGACGATTACCAAGCATATCTAATACCTGTCTCTTATACACATCTCCGCGCCCACGAGACCTCTCTACATATCGTATGCCGTCTTCTGCT
>CALGBN010000286.1 GCA_937877765.1 Candidatus Bathyarchaeota archaeon
TAATGATACGGCGACCACCGAGATCTACACCGTCTAATTCGTCGGCAGCGTCAGATGTGTATAAGAGACAGGAGCTAGGTATGTTAGAACCTTAATTGGCGAGCTTGAGAGAATTCATAGCCACTTGCTCTGGGCTGGGGTCGCTCTACACCTCATAGGCTATGACACGCTCTTCATGTACTTCTGGAGGTATCGTGAGCCTGTATGTGAGCTTCTTGAAGAGCTAACTGGTAATAGACAGCACTATGCCATGATATGTCCTGGCGGCGTTAGAAGAGACATAGACCTCAAGAAGATGAAGCCAAAGATACTTAAAGTGATGAGAGAGATCAAGGAGCCAATAGCAAAGATAGCTGATGCTGTTGCTGGTGATAAGCTTGTCAAGGCTAGGATGAGAGGGGTTGGGATTTTAACAAGACAAGACGCCATTAAGTACTGCACTGTTGGCCCAACAGCTAGGGGTTCAGGCCTTAAGATTGATGTTAGAGCTGATGAGCCCTATGCCGCATATAAGGAGCTAGGCGTTGACGTTAAGAAGAAAGGTATAGAGAGCTTCAAATCGGTAGTTAATAACCTCTACCCGGGTGCTTTTTGTGTTATTCAACGTGACCCAGTTGATTCTGATACCGGTTTAGTGGTCCACACAGACTCGGCTGGCAGCAAGCCTATTCAGGCGTATATTGGGTACAAGGAGACCTGTGATGCTGGCTGGTTCAGTGGGTTGGCTCAGGATGCCTTGGCTATGAATATCAATGATATTGTCTGTGTTGCCGCGACTCCTGTGTCTTTTGTTGACTATGTGGCGTTTAACACGTTACTGATTGACCGTGTTGAGATGCTTGCAGCCCTATCAAGGGGCTTTGGGGCATGTCTTGAGGTGCTTGAATCCGAGGGTACTCCGGTTTTGTTTGCTGGTGGGGAGACCGCTGATCTGCCTGACTTGTTACGGACTCTTGATGTCTGTGTGACAATGTTTGGGCGGGTGCCTTTGAGTAAGGTGGTTTCTGGTGAAGCCATCAAGCCCGGTGACAAGATTATTGGTGTACGAAGCGGGGGGAAAATCAGGTACGAGAAAGGTGTCAACAGCGGTATCATGAGTAATGGTCATACCTTGGCTCGAAGCTGCTTGATGAAACCTGATTACGTGAAGAAGTATCCTGAGGTTAGTCATCCTGCTCGTGGACGTTATACTGGTCGCTATGAGTTCACAGACCATATTGATATGCTTGATATGACTTTGGGTGAGGCTTTACTATGTCCAACGAGGTTGTTTTCTCCTATTGCGTTGAAGGTGTTGGAGAAGCATGGTTCTGGTGTGCATGGTATGGTGCATAATACTGGTGGAGGTAACACCAAGTGTCTGCGCCTCGGTAAGGGCATCAAGTATGTGAAGAACATGCCTAAGCATGACCCAATATTCGATTTGATTCAGCGAGAGTCTGGTGTCGAGTGGCGTGAGATGTATCAAGACTTCAACATGGGTGTAGGTTTCGAATTCATCATTGACCCCGATGAAGCTGAAGATGTCTTGTCAGTTGTTGATGGCTTTGGCGTGGGTGCATCTATCATCGGAGAATGTATGGAATCCAAAGCTGAGAATAGTTTACTGATTAACTCATTGAATGGTAAGTTTGAGTACAGCTAGGGAGTTCGTTTTATTCCATATAATTATAATAGATTTGTTTAGTGGCCTCAGTGTAACTCTGATTCATCATTTGATCAATTTAATGCCTTCACATCATCGGCCATCTAGGTATCAGAACCCAGCGTGTTAAAGGTATCCCTACTCGATGTTGATGGGA
>CALGBN010000287.1 GCA_937877765.1 Candidatus Bathyarchaeota archaeon
TTTCAAGCAGAAGACGGCATACGAGATGTAGAGAGGTCTCGTGGGCTCGGAGATGTGTATAAGAGACAGGAAAAACAGTCTACTAATTTTTTATTACCTAAACCTTTATTGTATACCTGTACATTTTCACACAAAATTGTATCTGGTGAGATGATACGGGTAGCTTTCTAGTAGTCGGTGGAGGTCTTGCAGGACTTGGCTTTGCGCTTAGGGCAGCTGAGAAGACAAGAGTTTCCTTAATCACAAAATGCAAACTAATGGACTCTAATAGTAGTCTAGCACAGGGAGGAATCGCAGCTGTAATGCGTCCCCCAGACACGTATGAGAAGCACATCAATGATACTTTGAAGGTAGGACAGGGCCTCTCAGACCGGAAAACAGTTGAAATTCTTGTGCGCCACGGGCCAGAGCAGATAAACTGGCTTATGGAGCAAGGCGTAGATTTCTCAAAACATAACGGCATGCTTGACTTGACTCGTGAGGGTGGTCACAGTAGCCGCCGCGTAGTACATGCAGGAGATATTACTGGATTTGAGGTGCAAAAACAACTCGTTGAGAACGTAAAAAACAACGCGAATATCAAAATCTATGAGGAAACTACAGCCATCGACTTGATTACGAGTGAGGATAAATGCGTGGGCATCAAGGCACTGGATAACAATACATCTGAGATAATTGAGTTCTACGCGGATACAGTTGTTCTCGCTACCGGTGGTGCTGGTCAACTGTATTCTAAGACGTCTAACCCTCTTGTTGCTACTTGCGACGGAGTAGCAATGGCTTGGCGTGCAGGTGCAATACTCCGAGACCTAGAATTCGTTCAATTCCACCCTTCAATACTCGACCATGGAGAAAGCCCATACTTCCTAATCAGTGAAGCAGTAAGAGGCGAAGGAGGAGTTCTGGTGAACTCTGAGAAAGAGGCCTTCATGACCAGATATCACCCAATGCTTGATCTCGCGCCTAGAGACGTGGTCTCAAGAGCCATCGTCGAAGAACAGAAAAAAGGCCAAGTCTACATCGATATCAGAGACCAGGGGAAAGAGTTTCTAACCAAACGTTTCGCTGGAATCTACGCAGCTTGTCTTGAAAGAGGAATCAAGATGGATGAAGACCTGATACCAATCTCCCCCGCTGCACACTACTTCTGCGGCGGCGTAAAAACAAACGAGTACGGTGAAACAAACATATCTGGACTATTAGTCATTGGTGAATCTGCTTGTACAGGAGTTCATGGAGCAAACCGGATGGCAAGCAACTCATTACTTGAATGTCTGGTTTTCTCGGATATGGCTGTCAGTAAAATAAACGACAGAGGTGATTTCTCTGAAAGAATATCGACGGGAAAGATTTCAGACACACAAAAAACCAATGATTACAAGAAAAATCTACAGAATATCATGTGGAAGCATGTGGGGATAAATAGAAACATATGGGACATTCATTACGCGAGAGAAGAACTCGACCAAATATACGCCGAAACACAAGAACGACTAGAAGAAAATATTACTGTACAAAACATTGAAGCTAGAAACTTAGCATGCGTAGCTAGACTAGTAGCACATGCAGCTAGTATCCGCACTGAAAGCCGAGGAACACACATGCTTACGGATTACCCAGTACGGAATGATGAGTACTGGCTAAAACATATCGAGTTTAAGAAAGAAAAAGTGACCCTCGCGGATCACAAATAACGGGTTTATTTCACGTATTTACCGAAGTGGCTTGGTGTAGCATGTGGTGGAGGTAGCTCCGCCATTGTCTTCAAACCTGGCTCAGCGTTTATAACGTGTGGAATCATGTTGGTGGTCATGGCGATTGTGCCGTGGTCACCGTGGACACATGGAGTGATCTTGTTATTGATTGGTGGAACACCCTTGATGCTCACACTATCAAACTCTTCATCTGCTCCAATGTATGCCTTGAAGTCCATGGTGATGAGGGTCTTGCCTCCGCTGATACCGTAAGCCATCTGTTTACCACCTGCGGCATAACCTGCTGGGACCTTGATAGCATCACTCTTGACCTCGTGGTCAAAGGTAACTGGTTCTGGCATATCTACTTTGATCTCATCAAGTGTCCAACCTAGTGCATCAGCGATCATCTGCATGCTCTGCTCCAAGCCAACATGTCCAGTTATCTTATGGTTATCGATTGCATCGCGGTACTCCGCGACAGACATACCTGCACCAATCTTCTTCTGGAAGGGGATACGGCGTGTAGCTGCGTCCATTTGACGAGCGATATACATTGATTCTACTTGCTCACATGGTCCTGATAGGAATATTGGCAAGGTGTCCATAAGGAAACCGGGGTTAATTCCTGTTCCTAACATAGTTGCTCCTTTCTCCTTTGCTAGTTTGTCTAGTTTTTTAGCTAGCTCAGTGGCTTCCTTCTCGACATATGGATAACCTAGCTCCTCGCATGTGCTTATGATGTTTACACCGTGCTTGAGGATGCCTGCGAACTGGTCGTAGGTCTGGCGTAGATAGCTCATAGTGGTATGGCAGACTATATCTGGCTTGGTCTCGCTGAGAACCTTATCCACGTCATCGCTGATGATGACACCGATCTTCTTCTTGCCTAATACTTCGCCAAGGTCTTTACCCACTATGGCTGGGTTGATATCGATGGCTCCAACAATCTCTATACCTTCCTTACTGAGCAGGTAAGTTGCGAGTCGTTTACCGATTACTCCGATACCATATGAAACGATTTTGACATTCTTCACATTAGTTCAACGAATATGCACACTTAGGGTCCTTAAATCTTTACCGAGAACAGAGCCTAATTATAGTATGTAGATACGTGGTGCAGACATTTTGCTAAATAGCGCATTCGAGACGTTTTGCTCGTACCCCAAAACGGGGAGGAGAAAACAAAATGAAACTAACCAAAAGAAGCGGTATGACCGGACTCGAAACTGCAATTATACTAGTAGCATTCGTAATAACTGCTGCTGCATTCGCGTTCGTAGTTCTTAACATGGGATTCCTGACAGCTGAGAAGGCGCAGTCGGTCATCTCATCTGGAATGAGCGAGGCAAGCAGTGCGCTACTTGTTGACAGCGGAGTCATCGGACAATTCAACCAGACTGGTGGAGATCAGGCAGATATCTACCTAACTAAGCTGACCTTCTATCTAAAGCTCAGCCAAGGTCATGAGCCAATCGACCTTGATGACAGCAAGCTAGTAGCCACTTACACTAACGCAAGATGCCATGGCGAGATCTATAATGCCAACGGTACTTGCATGACGGTATTAGGCGTCAACGATGACGGCGACAGTCTCTGTGAGACAGGCGAGAAGTTCAAGGTTGAAATCGACTTTAGCGAGCTACTGTACGACTCAATGGTTGATCCTAACCCAGGCTCTCAGGACGCAGTATATACGCACCCATATGAAGAGTTCAGGATTGAGCTACGCCCATCAGCAGGAGCAGTCTTAGCTATCGAGCGCCAGCTACCAGCGGTCTACAGCACAATAATGACTGTCTCTTATACACATCTGACGCTGCCGACGAATTAGACGGTGT
>CALGBN010000288.1 GCA_937877765.1 Candidatus Bathyarchaeota archaeon
AAGCTCAAGAATATGGGTATCCCTAGCACCTTGTCGAGGAATACCTTGTCAAGCATATCACTGGTGGTCCAGCGACTCTTGCTCTTCTTCAAAGACTTTTCCACGATATCAGATATCACTTGATACCGTTCATCTGCTAACCCTAGCTCGGGATCTTCCATGAATAAGCTGTTCTCGGTCATTGTAGAACCTCCTGTAGGGTTGCTTCAACTGGTGTGCCTTTGATTTTCTCCATTACTTCTTGGTCTCGTTCAAGGGCTTTGATAGCGAGCCATCTTGGTGGATAAGTCTTCATTGTGTCTAGTTCCTTGAATGCGTCAGCTATCTTGGTAATTACTGTCTCAACCTCTTTGCTATACTTGATCTTGTTGCTAGGCTTCTTGTTGGGTGCCTCTACTATGGCGTCCTTCAGCTTCTCCATCCCGTCTCCCCTGACGGCGACGGCTTCGATGACTGGTACGCCCAGTTGTTTTGATAGTTTGGCTGAGTCTATCTTGTAGCCTTTCTCCTCAGCGATGTCCATCATGTTAAGGACAACTATAAGGTTTGCCTCAAGCTCCATCAGGAGCATTGTGAGGTAGAGGTTACGCTCAATGTTAGAAGCATCAACGAGATCAATAACCACATCAGGCTTCTCCTCAACGATAAACGTCCTTGCGATAAGCTCATCCTCAGCCCTAGCAGTCAAGCTATAGGTACCTGGAAGATCAACCAAAGTGATCTCCTCACCATTATGCTTAAACTTGCCTTCTTTCTTCTCGACTGTCTTGCCGGGCCAGTTGCCTGTGTGTTGGCGTGCCCCGGGTATGAGGCTGTTGAATACTACGCTTTTGCCTACGTTTGGGTTTCCGATTAATGCTGCTGTTATCATTTTATCTCCACCTGTATCTTGTATGCGATGCCTTTTCCGAGGCATAGCTTGCTGTCTTTTACCTGAAGAATTACTCCGCCGGGTCTGTTGTTCTTGATGACAGTGATCTCTGTATCTGGTACGAGCCCCATCTCCGCCAGACGCTTGTTGACGCCTATTCCTCCGTTGATGGATCTTAGTACGGCGGTCTCACCTTCTCCCACCATTATCAAGGGGATCGAGGTTCTCGTGTGGGGTGGTGATGTTATTTCTGTCTGCATTTAGGTCACTCCATTTCTACGAGAACAAGGTCTGCGTCTCGTTTTCGTAGTGTTAAGTTGTAGTCTTTGATGTCAAACTCTAGTGGGTCTCCTAGTGGCGCACTTCTGATCATTGTTATTTTTGATCTGGGGATTATTCCCATGTCCATTATGCGGCGCCTTGTCGATGGATCGCCCGCTATGTTGGCTACTATAGCTTTTTGTCCTGCTTTTAGTTCACTTAGTTTCTTCATATCGATAGCATCCAATTTTTAGGTTAGACTAAAATACCAGTTAGGGGCTGATAGACATTCACCAAAGAAGATTAGGGAAAAAAGGGTTCACCCTAAAAGATTCTCGGTCAACTAAACGGTTCTTGGGTTGTTAATTTATCATCCAACTGTGATTATTGGGGTTAGAAGCCGTGAAACCTCTCTTTGACCAGAAAAACCGGCATCAACCTCTGGTCAAAGACACCTTCCATAACTCTTCTACGAATATAGCTCCCATATGTGCGGGTATTAATCCATGATTTCTCGGATTGCTCATGCAAAATTTGGCGCAACCTCAGGATTAAGATACACACCTGGTTCAATCAACTCGATCTCCATGAGTCCGTCGACCCTTGAATAGAGTATATTGTCAACACCAGCTAGATTTTAATATATCAACTATTTGCTCACCCGTTTGAACTATCTTACTATTCGCCGATGCGTGTCTCCAATCACCACAATACTTAGCGTTAACAAATATAGTACCAGATCCAGGCATCTTGAGCACACTATGACTGAAGACAGCGTTAAAGAAGATAAGAGACCACTCGCCATTGTAGATACTTTTCATAACCGGTTGAATCAGTGCTCCGGTGTTTTTCAGTATATCATCAAGTATGAACTGAGCTTCAACTGGATCACTTAAATGTTTTATACCATGTGCCGAGACTCTCACGGAAGGCTTGACAACAATATCACTCCACTTGTTCTTTTCCATTATCTCAGAAACAAATGTCTCAGAACCTCGTGCAACATATTCCGTGGGTATGATGT
>CALGBN010000289.1 GCA_937877765.1 Candidatus Bathyarchaeota archaeon
CGTCGGAGGACTAGGAATGGCACCATCAGGTAACGTAGGCGACGACATGTGCATCTTTGAACCAGTTCACGGCTCAGCGCCAGACATCGCAGGCAAAGGAATCGCAAACCCAGCAGCATGCATGCTCAGCGCAGCCATGATGCTAGAATGGCTAGGCGAAAACGAGGCAGCCAAACTCATCGAGAACGCTGTACTCAAGGTACTGGAAGAAGGAAAGACTCTTACACCAGACCTCAAGGGAAAAGCCACCACAGTAGAGTTCGCAGAGGCAGTAGCCAAAACCCTCTAACCCCATAAACACTATTTCTCTTTAAACAATATTCTATCATAGATCAGCCTTGAGTAAGGTAACAGCAGCAGCCTGTATCAGAGAAACATGTGAAGGCTGTGAGATCGATGGAAAACTAATGTGCATACACACCAGACAAGACTTACTGGATTTCTATATGATCATATGTAACCTGTTTGTGCCATTTTTCGCTGGTATGATAGTTGGAAAATACTGGTACGGAATTCTAGGATGGTTTGTTCTAACGGTTTTCTTCTTCGGATACTTTGAAGCCCTGATACTATGCAGACACTGCCCCCATTACAAGGAAGAAGGAAACACATTGAAGTGCCACGCGAACTGGGGATGCCCCAAAATACCAGCCTATAATCCTAGACCAATGAACCGCACAGAGCAGATAGTTTGGCTGATCTCTGCAGCTGTGATTATGTTCTACTGGGCTCCATTCTTCATAAGTGGAAAGCAGTGGATATTCCTCTCATGGGGAGCAACTGCAGCAATAGTATCAGTTTACCAGCTAGTCAGAACCAAGTGCAACAGATGCTACATGTTATCCTGCCCACTAAACACAGTACCAGAAGAAACCAGACAGATATTCTACAAATACTACCCAGAACACAGACCATAAGAACCGGTTTTTCTTATGTTCATTAACTTTATTAACCCCCTCTAGGTATACAACCTTTGGTTTACAACTGAAGTGGTGTATATGTCTGAGGAAAACGATCGCATGCGAAACGTCTCGGGAAAAGACTTCGAGCAAGTCGTAGACGTAATCGGCAACCCAGTCAGACGCAGAATCATCCAAAAACTCAGCGAAGGACCAGACTACACACTCAGACTTAGCAACGAATTAAACATACATCAGCAACTTGCAAGCAAACACCTCAAAGTCATAAGAAACGCCCAACTCGTAGACGTAGTAAGACAACCCAGCGACAAAGGCGCGGACAAGAACATGTTCAGCCTCAACAAGTTCTACAGCCTACAAATAGACTTCAGCCCCAACCTCTACAACCAGCGACTCATCAGCTTCAACAACCCCCAGCTATGGATCACAGCGGACAACTACATGGACAAACTAGAAGACCAAGTCATGGAGCTAACTGACGAAGAGTGCGGTGTTGACTCCATCAACCCATTATCAACAATAGTCCAAAGCATAGACGACGAGCTAGAGAGCCTTGAGAAACGCAGGGCAAGACTTCTCTACATTAGGAACCTCGCCATGAACGCAAGCGTCACAGCACTAGAGGAACTGGATCGCAAGAAGCGTCAGATCATCCACTATGTCTTAAATCAGGGCTCCGCGAGCATTGACGCCATCAGCAGACATATGCAGCTACGGGAGCAGACCATCAAGGACCTCGTTGACGACCTAGAACATGAGGATATATTAAGAAGAGTAGGGAACATGGTTACACTCTCAGAGATCGCTTAGGGTCTCTGATCGTAATGTTTTTTAACTATTCATAGGTATACAACTTCTGGTTTACAACCAAAAGTGGTATACTATGAGCGGTGAAAACACAACAACCACACAAGACATACACACAATTATACACGCCGTTCATTGCCACAGGTTAAACAAATACGGAGAAATACAATAATGAGTGCACAAGGTCAACCCGTCGTAATACTCAAAGAGGGTACCGAGCGCTCTACCGGCAGGGACGCAAGGGGCAGCAACATAATGGCTGCACGCATAGTCTCTGAGGCAGTCAAGACCAGCTTAGGTCCAAAAGGAATGGACAAGATGCTGGTGGACAGCTTCGGCGACGTCACCATCACCAACGATGGAGCAACAATGCTCAAGGAGATGGATGTACAGCACCCCGCAGCAAAAATGATGGTAGAGGTCAGCAAGACCCAGGATGATGAGGTAGGAGACGGAACCACAAGCGTCGTCATATTGACAGGTGAGCTCCTAGGAAAAGCAACAGAGCTTATGGAGAAAAAGGTTCACCCCATCGTTATCATCGACGGCTACAGACAAGCAGAAGAAAAAGCCCTTGAAATTCTTGAGGAGATCGCCGAGAAGGTAGATCCCAAGGACAAAGAGGTCTTGAAGAAGGTCAGCATGACCACAATGGCAAGCAAGCTAATCAACCAGCACAGTGAGTACCTCAGCGGCATAGCCGTTGAAGCAGTACTGCAGGTAGCCGAAGATAGCAACGGTGGATACGAGGTAGACCTCGACAACATCAAGATCGAGAAGAAACCCGGCGCATCCATAACCGATACAAGGCTCATACAGGGCTTGATCATCGACAAGGAAGTCGTTCACGACGGCATGCCAAAACAGGTCAAGAAGGCAACCATCGGCTTGCTCAACGCAGCCATGGAGATCGAGAAGACAGAGTTCGACTCAAAGATCGCCATCGAGACCCCAGAGCAGATGCAGGCATACCTAGACCAGGAGGAGCAGATGCTTCGTGATATGGTCAAGAAGGTCAAGGACGCTGGAATCAACGTCTTGCTATGCCAGAAAGGCATCGATGACATGGTACAGCACTTCCTAGCACGTGAAGGAATCTTCGCGAGCCGCAGACTCAAGAAATCAGACATGGAGGCATTAGCCAAAGCCACAGGCGCAAAGGCTGTCTCTTATACACATCTGACGCTGCCGACGAATTAGACGGTGTAG
>CALGBN010000290.1 GCA_937877765.1 Candidatus Bathyarchaeota archaeon
TGATACGGCGACCACCGAGATCTACACCGTCTAATTCGTCGGCAGCGTCAGATGTGTATAAGAGACAGATACACTATTGGGGTTCACAAACCCAACAGCAAGAGTCAGACCTGCAGTAACCGCTCCAATAGTCATAATCTGGTTAGTGAAACCAGCGAGATCAAACCCGCTGCTCTCAACCTGCACCAACAAGTCAGCCGGAATATAACTCGGCAACAAATACGGGATACCAACAAATAACACCAAGGTGATCAATGCAGAAATTACTGCACCACTCTTACTCGCCATTACTCAGCACCCGCCTCCATAACCATATGATTACTAAAACTAATCAAATCAAACAGACTCGTCACACTAATATCCGTCTCCCACTGAAGCTCAGTACCCTCCTGGAAATACTCCTCAGCATCCTCCAATGGAACAGATAACTCAAGATCAACAGGCACACTTGAACCCGCAGGAACACTCACCAAGGCACTATCATAGGCCACCTCCACGCCATCCACGATCATGGCTATACGAACCTCCAAAACGGTGTCAACAAATCCTCCGTTTCTTGGAGCCAGATTAAACGGCACAATAACAGGGTCCGTAAACTGAATCTCAATACCCTGCTCACCGCCAGACATGGCTGTAGAAAATACTCCAAGCATAGAATGCATTCCAATAACGAGCCCTAACGTTGATGCCAGCTGTACCACTGCAATGAGAGCCCCAATCATCTTTGAGAACTTCAAAATAGCTCACTAACCAGAATAAGACCCATGCCACGTTATATAACTATCAGCAAAAACAGGCACATACCCCAGAAATAGTAAATAAAAAAACAGGAATAAGACTTAGTAAACCCTTAATAAACATCGATCAGCAAGGCAATATATTATGGGCATATGTTATCACTGCGGAAAAGAGGTTGACCCGCCGGTCAGGTGTCCTTACTGTAACCTGACCTTCTGTGATGAACACCTACCCCAGAAAGCCCATAACTGTATCGCATTATCAAGCAACCTACAAGGCATCAAACCCGAGCCAGTAACCAAAACAATACACTACGTACAACCAGAAGAAGACGAGGAAATCCAGAGACCTCGCCCAAGAACAGTAAAAAGGAAAAAAACAAGCTTCCTAGGGCAAGGAATCACAAAACAAAAGGTACTCATAGTTGTACTCACTCTCGCATTAAGCCTTGCAAGCGTATTGATGCTATGGCAATGGGAACCAGACGACGATGGACCACCAGTAGGACCTGTATTCCCCATATCCAAGGAAACTATAGAGCAACAAGAATATGTCCTAACACTCATCAACAAGGAAAGAGTCAAAGAAGAACTACCAGAACTAACACTCAATAACAACAGCATAGCCCAACGATACGCCGAGGAACTACTCAGAACAGGAAACCTCAAGAATAACCCTGATCTTCCGGCGAATATGGGTGAGAACCTCATGTACTTTGAGGGCGAGGATTTCAACGTAACCATCGTATTGGACGCGTTAATCTATGATATGGTCTACGATGACGCTGATTATGAGTGGGGAAACAGGGACAACATACTCTATGACGAATATACGGCTGTAAGTATCGGTGTCGCCTATGATGAGAACAACCTGTATCTTGTTCAGGATTTTAGCTAGATAATAGGACTCAACAAAGCCCATAAACGCCTCGATAAAAAACCTTCCATGAATAAACTAAAACGTGAATACAAATTTTTCATGGGCGGCTTCCTAGCTGGGTTCTTCTTCTACGCAGGAACATTCATTCTAGGCTTCTATCTAAGAATAAAAGGAATAATGTAGAGTTAGCGTCGATAAACCTCGACGTTATGCACCAGATCAGATTCACCCAATGCTTGAACCGTTGCAGCAATCAAGGAACCCAGGTTCTCCAAGTCCTGCAAGCTGATAACCTCGTTGGGGCTGTGCATATACCTGTTTGGCATGCTGATCAAACCACAGATGGTACCACCGCGCTCGACCTGAATAGCCCAAGCATCAGTACCACTCCTGCTAGGCACACCCTGACGCTGACAGGGAATACCCTTCTTCTCCGCAGAACTCTCCATCATCTCCCACAAGGCGCGGGTAAAGTTACCGCCAAGAGCCACAACAGGACCCTTACCGATCCTAATTCCACCAACTTCATTGGGTTTGACTCCGGGAGCTACCGCGTGTGTTACATCTGTAGCGATAGCCGCCCAGGGCTTTATGTTGTAGGCCGCGATAGTGGCTCCACGTAGCCCAATCTCCTCCTGAACCGTGGCGACAAAATGCACCTTGATGTTCTTCGGCTTATTCTTGGAGAGAATCTCCATTGTCTTCACTAGGCCAGCGACACAGCATACATCGTCAAAGGCTGGACCAACTAGTTTATCGCTGTCTTTGGTTCCCAGACGTGTGATGTCCAGATAGGGCGTACATACTGTACCAGATTTGATACCAAGTTTCTCAGCCTCCTCCTTACTATCTAACCCAAGGTCAAGAAGCATATCCTTCAACTCAGGAGACTTATCCCGCTCCTTCGCGTCAGTAAGATGCGCCGCCTTCACAGCCACAGCCCCCACAATATAATCCTCAGAGCCATCACCGATC
Organism: Candidatus Bathyarchaeota archaeon; assembly: GCA_937877765.1. Classification (GTDB taxonomy): domain Archaea; phylum Thermoproteota; class Bathyarchaeia; order TCS64; family TCS64; genus RBG-16-57-9. Next base: position 2,593 of record CALGBN010000290.1, read on the forward strand.
CAAACCTTAACACGGGTACCATAAGCCACGCGTTTATCCCATCCACCCACCTGTTTGAAGCCAGCGAAACCATCATCATCAATGTGGCTAATCATGAAACCAAGCTGATCATAATGCCCAGCAAGCATAACATCACGTTCACCGTCACCGATGACTCCGATGACGTTACCCATAACATCAACGTTTACAGTGTCACAGTATTTGCTGAAGACTTCGATGATGCGCTCACGGCGCTGCTGCTCGAAGCCAGTGACGCTTGGAGCCTCCATGAAGTACTTCAGTGTCTTGTACAAGTCAACCATACTTATCGAGCAAAAACTCCCCGCTAACCCGTTTAAAGTTATCCACCCTCGTAACAATTATACACCTAGAACCCAAGCACATACTATGACACCACGACACGCCCTCGTACGTGAACCCGGAAACCAGTACACAAGCTGCCTATCAGAACACCCACTGCATCATACAGTGAGTCTCAAAGGCGCAAGAGAACAACACCAGAAATATCGGGAAACACTAGCAGAGCTCGGGCTAGAAGTAATCATGGTTCCACGAGACGATAAGCATCCTGATAGTTGCTTCGTAGAAGATAACGCCGTTGTTGAGAACGGAAAAGCATTGATCTGCAGGATGGCAAAGGAGTCGAGACGTGGAGAACAACCAGGAGTAGCAGCTACCCTTGAAGAATATATGCCAATTAAATGGGCGGAGGAGCCAGCCACCATCGAAGGCGGCGACGTGGTTCACGCTGAGGGGAAGCTCATCAGCGGCATCAGTGATCGCACCAACTATGAAGGCGTTGCCCAGTTGCAGGAGTGGCTGGAGGTACCTGTTGCTACTATATTTGATCCAACGATTATGCATCTGAAGAGTTATGTGACTTATCTCGGGAAAGGGATAATGATTGCCACAGAAAAGTATGCAAACCATCCTGCACTGGAAGGTTATAATATTTTGATTCCACCCGCGGAGGAAGGGTATGCTGCTGATACTCTTGCTGTTGGTGATACTGTGCTTATGGCTGAAGGATATACTACTGCTCAGACGATGGTGAAAGAGGCAGGGTTTGATGTTATCAGCTTGAATGTTTCTGAGATTCAGAAATGCGACGGCGCCTTAACGTGTCTTAGTGTGCTTTGGTAGGAGAAAATATATCCCCTACCCGCCCTGTTACCTCTCTATGAAGTACTATACTAAACCAGGAATGGAGAAATACCCATTTAGCTCAGCCGTCAAAGCCGGTGACTATATTTATATCAGTGGAACCGCCGCTGCGCAAGACGAGGAAGGCAAACCCTTGACCACAGTAGAGGCGCAGACACATGAGATAATGAAACAGTTCAAGTATGCATTAGCGCAGTTTGATGCTACTCTTGATGATGTCGTTAAGATCAGCGTCTATATTGAGGATCAGTCTGAGTGGCCTAAGATGAACGCTGTATACCGTAGCTACTTTGGGGATAAGTTGCCTGCTCGTGTAGCTGCTGTCACTGGTCTCGTGATGAAGGGGTTCCTTGTGGAGATGGATTGTATCGCTTACAAGCCTTGATTTCGTCTGTAATTACGGACGAAATGCTGTGGTGACAGGGTTTGGCGTGTCTTTTTCTAGAAATATCTATATACGGGGACCTTGTATTCTGTCAAGCTTACAGGGGAAACAATAATGTCATTAAGAGACCCGGTTAAAATCGAGATCGCGAGGAATCACAGGATCAAGAAGTCTGTTTGTAGGAGTTGTGGTGCTACTAATCCGCCTAATGCTACAAAGTGTCGTAAGTGTCGTAGTAAGAACCTGAGGCCTAAGCGTACGAAGGGTAAGGGTAGATAGTCTACTCTTCTATGTCGTAGCTTACTTCGAGTACTTGTTTGCTGTTTCTGTATCTTGTTTTAGTGATGCGTATTTTTCCTATTTCGCCTGTGGTTTTTGTGTGTTTTTTGATGCAGGCGTTGACGTTCCAGTCTGGTAGGTGGAATATTGTGACCGTTTGGATGGTTTCTGGGAGGGGGAACTTGTCGTATATCCAGTCGCCCAATCTTTGTTCGGCTTCTTTTCTTGTCATTGTGTAGGTTTCTATCGCTGCGTCTTCCGCGATCTTCATATCTACTTTCGTTTGTATCTGTGCGAGTTGTTCGGGTGTTGGTTTTCTTGGGTATTCTACTGCGATGCGTCCATGTGCTCCGTCTATTCCTGCGCTTGTGCTCCATTTGGCGTCTGCTCCGAGTACTTTGACGATGGCGCCTTTGACTATGTGTAGTGCTGTGTGGGTCTTTACCTCGATTGACATGGGCGTCTATATGGGGTTATTTTTGAAAAATGTATTGGGTGATGTCTACTGGTGGGTACTTTGGGGAAAAAATTTTCTTGTGGGAGAGGGTGGGAAGAGTTAATCATTTCGGTAATGTTCCATGTGTTTTTTCCATGTATTGTGTGCATGTTTATATCTCATGTTTGGTTTGATTTATTGGGTTCGTATGGTTGAGAAAGTAGTGCAAACCGAGTTATCAAGAACCGAGTATGAGAGACTCAAAGAAGTTTCCACAAGAAAGAAAATAAGCCTGAAAGAAGCGCTACGACAAGCGGTAGAGGAGTGGGTAAGACAACAAACACCAATAGACGCTGATCCATTATTCAGTCTAGAGCCTAAAGACACAGGTGTAGAGACCGATTCAAGTAGTCTAGATAAGGAGCTCTACGGTAAACAACGATGAACATATTTCTTGATACTTCTGCTATAGTGGCTTGGTTTAACAAACGTGACAAATACCATGAAGATGCTCAGAGAGTACTCAAAGATATTCGAGAACGCAGGTTAGATTTCACTCGTTTCATATTATCGGAGAGGATTTTGATTAACTTCGTGTTTTCACCATTTCTATCCCCTCGGGTAGACTTTTAGATCACTTGATCCATCAAACACATATGACCTCCTTCAAAGCATACATCCTCCGAGAAGCCTACAAAAAACACTGGAAACACAACGACAAACTAGCCCAAGCAGAAGCACTCATCGACTGGAACGCCTTCACACCCATCATCCAACCCATGTACACCAACCAGGGACCATGCGGAGGACGCCCCAACACGGACCCAGTGGTGATGATGAAGCTCCTCGTACTACAAGCATGGTACGGCCTCAGCGACCCAGAGCTGGAACGCCAAGCAGGCAATCGAATCGATTTTATGCATTTCCTCGGTTTCCCCGAAAAAGCACCCGACTATAGCACCGTATGGAGGTTCAGGGAACGATTGGCTGAGACGGGCCGGGACAGGCTTGTCTGGGATGAGATGCAGCGTCAGCTGGATGAGAAGGGACTCAAGGTCCGGAAGGGTGTGGCTCAGGACGCCACGTTCATCACAGCGGATCCGGGGCACGCACCCGTGGATAAGCCTCGTGGGGGTGATGCGAAGACGAGGCGGAGCAGGGATGGTGCATGGACGAAGAAAGGCGGACGGTCTGTTTTTGGTTATAAGCTGCACATGAAGATGGACCTAGATCATGGCCTTATCCGGTGTTTGGAGGCTTCGGCTGCGAATGTTCATGACAGCCGGGTGGATCTATCAATGCCGGGTATGGTGGTGTACCGGGACAAGGGATACCAGGGTGTGGTGCCCCGGGGTTATGATGCTACTATGAAGAGGGCCTCTCGTGGTCATCCTTTGAGTATTTGGGACAGGTTGAGGAACCGGCGTATAGGCAGGAAACGGTGTCCGGGTGAGAGGCCTTTTGCGGTGATTAAGCGTGTGTTTGGGGGTGGTCATGTGTTGGTGACGTCGTTGCCTAGGGTCCGGGTGAAGCTGGTGTTTGCGTGTTTGTGTTTTAACATTGTTCAGTTGGGCAGACTGGGCGTGGGTTGACAGCGTAAGCATTGGATCTCGGGGTGGAGAACGGTTGGAAACGGGGGTTATGGGTGGCTGCTGGGTGAGTGAAGAGGTGGTTAGATGGGAGTTGTTGGCTGGTTTGAGGATGTTTCATCCGCAAGGATGCGTAAAAGAACGGTAGCTGAAAGAAAACAAAGAAAATCATAATTCTCCGGATTATATTCTTGACGAGTCGCTGACCTTCTTTGAGTCAGTTATTAAGGATCATGATTTAGCGGTGGCAGTAGGTGAGGCGCTGATGAATAGTAGTTATGTAGCTATTGAACGTGTTGATGAAGAAACCTTTGACGAGTCTTGGCAGCGATTCAAACACAGCTCTGGACTCAGCTTCACTGACTGCACAAGTATGACCCTGATGGATGAGCTAGAAACAAGGCATGTATTCACATTCGACCAACACTTCCGTGACGCTGGATACCGTCAAATAAGATAAAATGGATGGCGCCGGGAAAGGGTTGTACGTCTTTATCTAATTATGTTAAACGTCGAGTATTTTTGGGGTCTAAATTACTTATTTTTTTACCTAAATATGACGGTTACTAGGATAGTATGTAGCATTCGTTTTCTTTTTATTCAAAGACTTGCTGGGTGAAAAAACGAAAATATTGTAGAGCTATCTACTGACTAAGTTAATTTAATAATGTTTAAAAATCACTCTCACAAGGGATGAATTTCAGATAACTTAAAAAGGTTTATTATTTCAAATTATGCAGTAGAGGTTAAGTTCTAAAAGGAATGACACTTAATTCGTTAAATATAGAAAAATACAAAAGTAAAAGTAAAAGTATATAATTTAGCAGGGGAACTTGTGAAAAAATTGGAAAATAGAGAGGGTACGAATGAAATAAGATGGAATATATTGACGTCAGAACCTCATATTTCAAGTGGTTTATATGTTGTTATTATTGATGCACTTATGATTTTGAAATCGGGCTTTTCAGCTATCAGCGTCTTCGTTACGGTCGCGGCGGTGTTAGGTACTGTATAATCAAACTCAAGAGTACGATAGCCTTCCTTGATTAACTTCACATGTATCGTCTTGCCGGGCTCAAGACTGACAGTAAGTG
>CALGBN010000291.1 GCA_937877765.1 Candidatus Bathyarchaeota archaeon
GAAATAACCTACGCAGAAGCCATATGCGAAGCACAAAGAATCGCCCTAAGGAACGACACTAATGTAATCTTGTTCGGGGAGAACGTAGCGGCTCCCTGGAGACCCGCCACCAAAGGACTCAAGGTCATGTTCGGTAAAGAAAGAGTACGTGATGCACCCATCACCGAGACAGCTTTCATCGGCGCAGGCGTCGGAGCGGCTATCGCTGGCGCGAAGCCTATTGTTGAGTTAATGCTTGTTGACTTCAGCCTCGTTGCCATGGACCAGATATTGAACCAGATGGCCAAGACCACCTACATGACCGGAGGAAACGTCAATGTGCCCATGGTTCTACGAGTTATCTATGGTGCCCGCGGCGGTGGAGCAGCGACGCACAGCGAGTGTCTCTACGGATTGTATGCTCATATGCCGGGGATGAAGATCGTTGCACCAAGCAACCCATACGATGCCAAGGGATTACTTACCACAGCTATCAAAGACAAGAACCCAGTGGTGTTCTTCGAACATGTACAACTAACCAACATGAAAGGACCCGTACCAGAAGACGAGTACAGCATCCCCTTTGGTGTAGCAAACCTAGTTCGTGAAGGTAACGATGTCACAGTTGTCGCTGTGGGCAAGATGGTGAACGAGGCAGCTAAAGCAGCAGACCAAATGAAAGGCAAGATCAGCGTAGAGGTCATAGACCCAAGAACCATTGTACCACTTGATGAGGAGACTATTCTACGAAGTGTCGCAAAGACTGGTCGTCTCGTTGTAGTTGATGAGGACTATGAAAGATGCGGTTTCTCCGCTGAGGTAGCAGCCGTGGTTGCCGAGAAGGGTTTCCATAACTTGAAGGCGCCCGTGGCTCGGGTGGCTAACCCGAATGTTCCTCTTCCTTTCAACAGGAAGCTGGAGAAGCATGTGTTGCCTGATGTGGATAAGATCATCAGGTCAATACGAAACGTAGTCAAATAACTAGATGGCTTCGAGGACCCTTCGTAGGTCCTCTAAGGCATCAACTTCTATTCTTTTTGCTTGACGTAGATAGTCCGCTGTTATATGGCGTTGTTTTTCCGGCATCTTACCGGGTCCTAGGGGGAATATCTCGTGGCACTTGTTGATTATCTGGTATACCTCGTTATACTGAGTGGAGATGTCTACTAGGTTTGCATCTATTTGTTGGTTTGCTTGTTTCAGGTATTCTGATATGGCCCATTTTCCCTCCATGAGACAGGCAAGGGTATACCCTGTTCCGTGGTGGCTGTTTTCATCGAGGGTTTCATCTGTGAGGTTCTCTGCCAGTGTATCGTAGGCTTCTGGTCCAAGTACGTAT
>CALGBN010000292.1 GCA_937877765.1 Candidatus Bathyarchaeota archaeon
TCAAGCAGAAGACGGCATACGAGATGTAGAGAGGTCTCGTGGGCTCGGAGATGTGTATAAGAGACAGGTATAATGCACCTATATCCTCTAGTTAGTTATACTGTGTTTGTTTTAGTAGTTAATATTTACGCAAATAGACTCAATATAATGTATAGCTGTATGTTTGAGAGAGAGAAAACAGTGTTTCTTTATCTCAACTATTTGTAACATAAACAGATAGATGTGACAAAAAGTGTTTTCAGATACAGTATACGGTTAACCACAGATAAAAAACGCCAGAAATACATAGATTATGCTTCTCGAAATCATTAAAAGCCCAGTAAGCCCTTCACATGGTGATTCAATATGACACTCTACCTTACACAGGACGAGGTCAAGGAAGTTCTTGACATGAAGAGCACCCTCGAAGCAGTCGAGGGCGGATTCAAAGAGATGGGCAACGACAACATAGAGATGCCCCCAAGAGTATACCTTCACTTCGATAAAGGCGTCCTAATCGCGATGCCAGCCTACATGCCCGGATTAAACGCAGCGGGCACAAAAATAGTAACAGTACACCCAGGCAACAAGAAAGAATACAATCTACCTGCGGTAATCGCAAGAATTATTCTAAACAGTCCAGAGAACGGCGTACCACTCGCCATCATGGACGGAACCTATATCACAGCCCTCAGAACAGGCGCAGCCGGAGCAACAGGCATCAAATATCTAAGCCGAGAGGACAGTAAAGTCGCTGGAGTCTGCGGTACTGGTGTTCAGGGAAGAAGCCAAGTAATGGGCTTGATGGAAGTCAGACCAAATATCGAGAAGGTCAAGGTCTTTGACATCATCCCAGAGGCAATGGAATCTTTCGCTAAGGAGATGAAGAAGATGTTCCCCAAGGTGGACTTTGTGCCAGTAAAGAGCGCACAGGAGGCAGCCGAGGGCAGCGACATCGTGAGCACATGCACTCCAAGCCCCAAGGCGTTCATGGATGGCGCATGGCTCAAGAAGGGAGCACACGTATCAGCTATCGGCGCAGACACGGGTGCTAAACGTGAGTTGATGACCAGCGTTATCAAGAAATGCGACAAGCACGTAGTTGACTTCATCCCACAGGCGTTCGTTGTTGGTGACTTCAAGGTACCAAAAGAGGAAGGCGTCATCAAGGAAGAGGACATCTACGCTGAGCTCGGAGAGATCGTTGCGGGTAAGAAGAAGGGACGTGAGTCACCTGACGAGATCACCATGTTCAAGGCAACCGGTTTGGCTATTCAGGACGTTGGTACAGCCAGCAAGGTCTATGAGCTAGCCAAGGCGAAGAAAGTCGGCATGACCCTAGCCTAAACCTATTTTTTCTTTTATTTCTTGTTTCGTAGATTACATTTTTGTATACAATTTGATCCTATTAGACTTGTTTTAGGACTGGTTTTACTGAAAGCGGCCTGTTTTCGGTTGGATCGTGTTACCCCCTCCCCCTTACCTTTTAGAGTAAGGCTGATGCTATTTTTCCGAGATAAATTCCAGTCAGACAGAGTAGATTGTTCAAAGCCAAGTTAGCTAGGAATAGTATGTTCTGTTGTTCTTCAAGTAGTTTGAAGGATTCAAGGCTGAAAGTTGACATTGTAGTAAATGCACCGAGAAGCCCGACAGTCAAGAATAACCGACTTGAATCGGGCAAAGCTAACGCCTTCTCGCCACTATACGTGATGAAACTCAATGTGAAAGCCCCAAGAATATTCACTCCAAGGGTTCCTAGTGGGAAACGTGATGAGCCTTGTAACGTGTTTGAGAGGAGGAACCTGAATATTGCGCCGATGAATCCTCCGATGCCTACGTAGATTATTGATAGCATGGTGTTTCCCGTTTGATGCCCATTGGTGTGGAGGGCTATGTTTTAAATTTATTTATTGACCGAAAACAATATATAGTAAATACCATGGTTCCGCGGTAAATACCCTCTTTTTACTCGCAGTGCCTTTAAATATTGTATAAATGTCCCTTAGGGGAGTTTTTCTCAAGTTTTGAGAAAAATAAGCCCTAAAACAAGCCCGTTTACCAAACAGTTAAATACCATAATTTGTCTCTAATCATAATCTCGTGAGGGGTCTTTTGTCTGCGAAATTAAAAAAACAGATTACCTGCACAGAGTGCGGGAACAGTAACCTACTAAGAGACTACGAGACTGGTGAACTGGTATGCCAGGCTTGTGGTATGGTAGTATCCTCGACATTGCTTGATACAGGTCCAGAGTGGCGTGCGTTTGACCAAGAGCAAAGGGATAAGCTTCCAAGAGTCGGAGCCCCAGTAACTTGGACGATACACGACAAGGGACTCAGCACAACAATCGGGTGGCAAGACCGTGACGCCTCGGGTAGAAAACTTAGCCCAGAGGAAAGAGCAAGGCTTTACAGGCTCAGGAAATGGCATCGTAGGAGCAAGGTTTCTGATAGTACTCAGCGTAACTTGGCTCATGCCTTGAGTGAGATGAGTAAAATTAGCTACAAACTCAACTTGCCCAAGAACGTCATTGAGACAAGCAGCATGATCTACAGACGTGCTATCCAGAAGCAGCTTATCAGGGGAAGAACAATCCAGAGCGTCGCAGTTGCATCAATCTATATGGCTTGTAGACAGTGCGGCGTTATCAGAACCCTTGAGGACGTTGCCGGAGCAGCTAACATCACTAAGAAAGAGGCGGCTCGTAACTATCGTTTCTTGTTACGTGAGTTGAAGCCTAATGTGCCACAGGTGAATCCACAGGGTTACATTAGCAAGATAGTGAACAAGCTGGCTTTGACTGGTGAGACTGAGCGTTTGGCCATGGCTATTTTGCATCAGGCTTCTGAGATGAAGTTGACAAGCGGTCGTGGTCCATCAGGAATAGCTGCTGCATGTATCTACATCAGCAGCCAGATTACTGATGAGCGTAGGACTCAAGGTGAGATCGCAAAGGAAGCTCAGGTGACCGAGGTTACTATTCGTAACAGGTACAAGGAGCTCGCCCAGCGGTTGGACTTTAACGTCAACATCTAACCCATCTGTTTAACAGTATCCACCACTTTCTATACACACTATGCCCGAGCAGTACATCATATTCACAGGTAGACCCAACGCTGGGAAAAGCTCTACAATCAAGGCACTCACAGGGTTAAAGATCGCCACAGGTAAACGCCCGGGAACCACCACAAGCATAGACAAGTATGAGATTGCTCAGGACTTGTTTTTGGTGGATATGCCGGGTTATGGTAAGAAGGTTGATGCTCCTCGTAGCTGGGAAGACAAGACCAAGGAAAATATTCTGGATTTTATCTACGAGAAAGCGGACCAGATTATCGCCGCAGTTCATGTACTAAACATCGTAACATTCATTGAGACAGAGAAACGCCTCGCAAAGAAAGGTTACATCAGCATAGACGTGGAGATGGTTCAATACCTTGAAGAAAACATCGGTGAGTACCCCTTTGTGGCTGCAAACAAGATCGATAAAAGCAACGATAAACAGGTGATGGAGAACCTACGAGCCTATATCAATAGTCTTACTGATGGGGAGCCTGAGCTGGTAGCGGGATATGTCTACCCTATTAGCGCCAAGAAGGGTGTCGGTGTGGGTGAATTGAAAAAGGAACTGGTTAGTAAGTTACAGAAAAATGGGTATCATAACCCGTTCCAGTACATAAGATAGCTATTCTTCTTCTGAGTCCTCGATCTCGATTTCAGCCTCAGCATCCTTCTCGACTTCTAGGCTGAACTCTTCATCGTAGTTAGCGTCGGGGTCGTATTCCATGTTTGTGTTTCCGTCCTCGTCGCAGATGCCCGCCTCAGTGACAGCTATCCTGATCTTCTCTTCTGGGAGATAGGGGCTGTCGATAACCTGAACGAGTCGTGTGTTCTGTCTGCCTTTACGTAGATAGACTCTGTGGGTGCATGCATGTGCCATTACGTGTCCGCCTGCGGGTTTGTTGGGGTCTCCGTAGGAGGTGTCGGGTTTGGCTTGCACTTGGTTTGTTAGTACAACGCTTAGGTTGAATGCCTCAGCGACTCTGAGTAGGTTTCCTAGGACGCCGCCGATTTTCTGTTGGCGTTCGGCTAGGGTTCCTCTGCCTATGTATTCGCCTCTGAAGTGTCCAATCATGCTGTCGACGATTACAAGCTTTATGTCATGCTCTTGGGCTACCTGGGGGAGGTTTTTCACGAGCATGATTTGGTGGTCGCTGTTGTAGGCGCGTGCGATCAAGACGTTGCTGAGGATTTCTTGGGGGTCGTATCCTCTTGATTCGGCTATCTGCACTATACGCTCTGGTAGGAAGGTGCCTTCGGTGTCGATGACACAGACTCGTCCACCTAGACCGCCCTCTTCCGTAGGTCGTTGTGCCAACACGCTGAGAGTATAACATATCTGGGTCTTACCGGAGCCGTACTGGCCGATGAACTCGGTCAGCGCCTGGGTCTCTATTCCCCCTCCGAGTATCCTGTCGAGGCTGCTGCTTCCAGTCGTGCACTTCCGCATGGCCTTCCTCTTCTCGTAGAGTTCTTGAGCCGTCTTGAAGTCTACCGTGATCATGCTCCTGGCGGCCTCTTGGATCTTCAGGATCTTGTTGAACCCCAGC
>CALGBN010000293.1 GCA_937877765.1 Candidatus Bathyarchaeota archaeon
TTTTTTTTTTCAAGCAGAAGACGGCATACGAGCTGTAGAGAGGTCTCGTGGGCTCGGATATGTGTATAAGAGACAGGTATGCATTCTCCACCGAACGGATTACATCTTTATCTTTTATATCAGCACCAGAAATCCTTTCACCAAGAGTTTTCAGTGAAACTGTCTTTTCATCAAGATTGAGAATATTCAGCTTTTTAAGCTCATTTAAAATAGCACTGATACCACCAGCCCTGTGAAGGTCTTCCATATAATGATTACCAGCAGGGCTCAGGTGAATCAGGTGGGGCACCTTTTCGGAAAGCTGGTTTATCAAATGTAAATCAAATTCAATCTCCGCCTCATTTGCAATTGCAAGCAGATGCAAAACGGTATTCGTTGAGCCACCCATCGCTAAATCCAGAATAAATGCATTCTCAATAGATTTTCTTGTTATAACATCCCTCGCCTTTAAATTTGCCTTCAATACCTCCATTATCTGCTTTCCGGAATTATATGCAAACTTTTTTCTTTCCGGGTCAATTGCAGGAATAGTCCCATTCCCGGGAAGCGCTATCCCCAGAGCCTCCATAATACAATTCATAGAATTTGCAGTAAACAGTCCAGCACAACTACCCGCGCCCGGACAGGCAACGCATTCGATTTTTTGCAGTTCATCCTCGGAGATTTTCCCGGCGGAGTATTGACCAAGAGCCTCGAATACGGTTTTGACATCAATTCTTTTTCCGTCATATTTCCCTGCCATCATCGGACCACCACTGACGAACAATGTCGGTATATCAATCCTTACCGCCGCCATCAACATCCCAGGGTCAATCTTATCGCAGTTCGTTATACAAACCAATGCATCAAAACAATGTGCCACAACCATTGTCTCAACACAATCCGCAATTAACTCCCTGCTCGCAAGGGAAAACTTCAGCCCTTCGTGCCCCATAACTATCCCATCATCCACCCCTATAGTGACGGGTGAACGCCTGTGAACAAAACCCATACCCTTCCATGGCGGTATATCCTTATCTCTCAGTATGATGTCGGACGGCTGATAGGCATGGAAATGAAAGGAAACACACTAACAATAGTACTTCTTGTAGTTGGACTAATAGTAGGAGCAGGAGCAGGCTATATGCTAGCACCAAAAGGCTCTACAACATCAGAAGACGGAGTAAACACCGTCACAGTAGAGACGCTCCCCCTAGAAGGAAAAACTATACAGATCGGCTATATCTGCCCAACAACAGCAACCTTAGAGACATCGATGCCTCTAGTCAAAGAAATTCAGGAAATAGATAACAACGAGTATGCAAATCTTCTTGGATACGATGTTGAATTCGAATGGCTAGTGGACGATGCTACAGGACAAGCTGCAATTCACTTGGAAAAGGTTCAAGGATTCAAGGCGATGGACGTAAACGTTTTCATCGGTGCAACTTGGAGCAGCATGTGTCAGGCAAGCCTAAGCTATTGTAACGACAATGATATGCTAATGTGGAGCACTGGATCAACAAGCCCACTACTAGCCATCCCGGACGACAACCTATACAGGATGTGTCCAACTGACCTAGTTCAAGCCCCAGCAATGGCACGTATGATGGAAAGCATGGGTATTGAGGCAGTAATATTGATCTACCGTGGAGACGCATGGGCTGACGGAATCGTCAACATATTCGTGCCAGAGTTTGAAAACAATGGCGGAGTAATTCTTGAAAAGATCCGTTATGCCGGCGAGACCACAGAGTTCAGTAACTATCTACAGACAGCAGAGCACATTGCAGAAGAAGCAGTCGCCGAATATGGTGAAGGAAAAGTAGCGGTTGAGATAATCTCATTCGCCGAATTCGTCACCATGATTACACAGGCAGAAGACTATCCAACGTTATACAACCTACCTTGGTTTGGAAACGATGGTACTGTATTGAGCCAGCAAGCTTTAGACGATGCACCCACTCAGGCTGCACATCTAAAAATTTACAGCACATATGCAGCACCTGCAGATTCTGAAAAGTTCCAGAATCTATATGATAGGTTCTTTGCACTCGTGTCCCAGCCATTCGGCTACTATAGCGCGTGCAGCTACGATGTCGGTACAATATTCGCTACAACTATACTGCAAGCACAAAGCACAGACGCATTGGACATAATCCCACTACAAGCACCAGCAGCATTCGATCAGTTTGGTGCAAGCGGTTGGAACAGACTCAATGAAGATGGCGACAGGTATGCAAGTAACTACCAGATTTGGGCAATCAACGATGACGCCTCTAGCTGGGAAGTTTACGGTCTCTACGATGGAACCACAGACACAGTTACTTGGAACACTGAGATTCTTGGCTTCGTGCCTGAAAGCCGATAACCCCTTTTTTTCTTTATATTTTATTTTTAAGAAGTTTTCCGAGAAAGTTGAACAATTTGGAAATGGACTTTCTCGGCGCGAGTTTAAACACATGTTCTGATATATACATTACCAAAATAGAATATAGAGACGGAGAATAGTAATTACCGATATTTTCTATGAGCTCTCATATACCCTAAATACTAGAGAACCAGTGCGGAAGTATAGCGAAATTAGACCACGTTAGAGCATACATCACTGACCTAGAGAAGAGTGTCAATTTTTACGAGGAGATATTCAGATTCAAAATAAAAAACAGGTTCATGAGGGGAGAAGCAAAGATAGCCACACTAGACATGAATGGAGGACTACTGGAACTTATTCAGCGCCCGGGATCACCAGGAACACCCCCTGTTGGGAATTGGAGCCACCTAGTAATTTATGAACCAAGGTTCGATGAGACGGTAGCAAAGGTAGTTACCAAAGGAATTGAGAAGCGGTTGATCACTCAATCAAATGGAAACAAGTTATGCTTTTTCCATGATCCCGAGGGACACACCCTTTAGATCATGGAGAATGGTTTCCTATAAACACCTTTTTCATAGTCTATTTCATCATCAATGTATGAATGTTCTCGATCACGTAGGCATATACGTCTACAACCTAGAAGAATCAATAAAATTCTACGAAAAACTATTCGACTTCACAGAACACAGTAGACTCAACGACCATGGAATACGAATAGTCCACATGGATATGGGTACAGCCTTATTACAGTTAAAACAAAGCAGCACCCCTGGGACACCGGGACATGGCAAATACAACCACTTTGGAGTCCATACTAATGACTATGATGGGTTAATAGAGAAGCTGAAGGCGATGAATATTGATTATTGGGAGATGTCACTTGGACCAGGTAGGAGGTTAGTAAACTTCAGTGATCCCAGCGGACACGATATTGAGGTTTGTGAAACCCCATTCAAATAACTAGTAAACTATATCGTAGGGAATGGCTCGTTCATCAAGGAATCGTCTTACTCTATTTTTTAACTCATCATAATATGCAGAGTCTTCCTTGGAAGCCTCCTTAAACTCAGGTAAAATATCAGGACGAATTTTCAGTACTGTTTTCTCTATTGACTTCCAGTTGCCAGCCTTGATGTTCAAACGATCAACAATAACTCTGCCCACTTTGTCTGCAAGCTGGTTTAACAATTCCTCAAGTTTAGCCTCGGAAAGAAAAGGGAGTAAGGGTCCGAGGAAAGCGTATGTAGATATCCCAGCGTCACTGAATCGTTCCAAGGTATCAATACGTTCTTGGATCGGTGATGTTCCGGGTTCAAACGCTCGTCTCACATCATCATCTAATCCGGTTATGGTTAATCCGACCTCAGATCGTGTGAAATCCCCTAAAATGTCAAGGTCACGTTGAACAAGTGAAGACTTGGTTAGAATCTCAACAGCAAGATCATATTCGGCTAGTACCTTGAGGAGTTCTCTGGTTAGTTTGGTCTCCTTTTCTATTGGCTGATATGCGTCTGTTACGCTTGAGAAGAGTATAACTCCATGTTTCTTCTTGGGTGCTTCTCGTCTAATACACTCTACGGCGTTCTTCTTTACATCAACGAAGCTTCCCCATTTCTCACCCTTGTGATACCAACGCGTCATAAACCGAGCATAACAATAGGTACATCCATGAGCACATCCTATGTACGGGTTTACGGCATAGTCCACACCCTCAATACCACTAGTGTTTATGATTGTTTTACAGGTGGTTTCCCCGATCTTCACAACAATGACCATGTGTGGGTAACGTATATATAAACCGCTGAAACGAAGTTTACTAGGTTTAAAGACATTAGAAGGTATACAGATGAAAATTGCAGTAATCTATGATAGCAAAACTGGAAATACAGAGAAGATGGCGAAAGCCATTGCAGAAGGAGCAAAGACTGTCGCGGAGGTTGAAGTAAAAAAGATTGGAGAGGCATTCCCGCTCACAATGCTGGCGGAAGTTGATGGCGTAATATTTGGTTCACCTGTTTACTACGCGGATATATCAAACGACATGAAGGATTTCTTAGCACACATAGAATCCTATGTAAAGGCAAACAAGAAAAAGATCAATGGAATCCCTGCAGCTATATTCGGCAGTTACGGATACGATGGCGCATGGCTGATGGAGGAAAAACTCAAGGACGATGTAGAAGGACTTGGATACAAGACCTATGATAAGGTCCTCGTCATGATAGACTCCGATATCAAGTATCACTTTGAAGATGAAGCAGCGAAATGCAGAGAATTCGGCAAGAAATTCGCTGAATCCATCTAATTTCCCTATTTCCGTTTTAATGAATATACTTAAACCAAAGACAGACTTCTATCAATCAATCTTAGCAACTAAAAACGAGGCAATACAATGAACGATGGAGATATCTACCTATGGGACCCAGACAGCGACAGAGGATACTCCATAGGCTGGAACCTCCAAACAATAATAAACAAAGGAATACCAAATCATGATCCCCCCAAAAGCTCTGATGAATTCCTCAAACAAATATTAAAACTAGCTCAAGAATCAAACAAAGAATACGGAGGACAGGTAACGTTCAACAGCCTAGACAACTACCTTGTCCCATTCCTCGCACAAGAAAACCCATCAAAACTGCATTTCATCCAGCAAATAGAGACTTTCTTTGAGGAAATAAGCCAAAAAAATAATGTCACTATATCTTTGGACCTTGTTCCGAGACCAGAACTCAAGCAGGTTGAAAAACATCAAGTGATACTCAGCGCCATCAATGATGTGATACATCAGGTTCACAGAGCACAAATGAACCATGGAAACTTCGACCCATCTATAATTGTGAACCTTTACCCAGAGAATAGCTGGGAACAAGATTCACTCAACGATTGGCTTGAACTATCATACCTGTATGGTTCACCGACATATCAGAACTTCATAACAGGAACCATCAGCCCAGAAACCCTAAGACCTAGAAACTACACACCGGAAAAAGAAGTAACATACCTCAGACTAGGAGGAACCAATGCTGACTCAGAAACACAACTAGTCACAGGATACGCATGTATAAACCTAGAGAAAGCCGGGTCAGAAGCAGAAACCGAAGATCACTTTTTCAAATTAGTGAACCAACAGATGGATGAAGCAGCTAATTGGTTAAAGAATAAACATAATCGATTCGTGAAAAGCTTTGATGAAGGAGAAAAACCACTGACAAAGCACTTCATTGAAGAACCCAAATGGAGTTATTCAGTCATCACATTAGTTGGAATGAATGAAGCACTAGAAACTCTCATTGATGCCTCAATAGGACATGTTGCCGGAAAAGCAGTCACATACAAGGTCCTAGAACAGCTAATACGAAAAATCGAGCAACTTCAAGAAGAAAAAGGCATATTGTTCAGCCTTGAGGCGTACCCATCAGAAAAACCCGGAGCCACACTACTAACAGAATACGATTCAAAGTACCCATACCTGACACCAGCAACCGAACTAAAACCCAGCCACGGAGACGACCTATGGGACGTACTGGAACACCAGAAAAAATATCACTCGCTATACACAGGCGGAACATTACTACAAATACATCTAGAACAAGGACTACATTACAACAATGGACTAGGATTACTGGTAAGAAGAACCATAGAGAGCTTTGGCTATAACTACCTAGCAATTACTCCTGTATTCAGCCTGTGTACGGAACACGGCTACGTATATGGCGACCAAAACTGTCCAATATGTGGAGAAGAAACTGAGACATATACCCGCAGTGACCAGAAAATTACCAAAATATCAGATTTACTAGAACCAAACAAGGAGGCGTACTGGAGACGAGTCTACTACGACGTAAAAAACAGGTAAACAATGATGTTCCCATCGTAGGGTTACGTAAACTAAGCACGGTAGACTACCCGGGTAAACTAAGCATAGACCTCACGATAGCGGGATGTAATTACAGATGCCCATTTTGCCCAAATAAGGAACTTATCTATGATTATATTCCAATGGAAAAGACTAGTCAAGAAGAATTGGTTAAGATACTTCGGCCAAGACTCGGCTTCCTTGATGGAGTCTCATTATCAGGCGGAGAGCCGACACTGCATAGAAACATAGTTGATCTATTGAAAGAATTAAGGTTCCAAGGCTCAGAGATAAAGATAAAGACCAACGCATCAAGACCAAAACTCATCAGAATACTTCTCGACAAATATCTAGTAGACTACTTCAGTGTATTCATACCTGCGCCTCTCAGTAAATACAAAGAGACAGCCAACTACAATATCGATATCGAGGATGTGGAAGAAGCCATACAGATGATAAGAAAAAGTGGGCTTGATCACGAGTTTAGGGTAAAACCAGTACCTGGACTCATAGAACTATCAGAGGTAATGGAGATCGCAAATTATCTGACAGGGGCTCCACGTTTTGTTTTGGAGAGGTTTGAACCAGTTAAATCCATGGACATGGAATATCGTGATTTAGAACCGTTCTCTTATAGTGAGCTTGAAGAAATGCGATTGAAGGTTGCCCCTTATTTTAATGAAACCTCGATCCAGTGAAAACCTGTTTATCTTCACTGACGGTTAAAAAGACAGATATAAAGTATATACTAATATTATAGCACATAGGATTATAAGATTTAACCATCAATCAAACTAGATTGTAAATTAAATATAGTATAT
>CALGBN010000294.1 GCA_937877765.1 Candidatus Bathyarchaeota archaeon
AGGTACCTCTTTTGCAGCGAGTTTATTGAAAATAGCTATTGATTTCTCGGTGAGGGGAAGCTTCTCCTCGTCAGGTCTCAACTCGATAAGATACTCTGATAGTATCGTATCAAGCACCTCGCTGCACTCCGCCTCCTTAGGACACTGACTACATTCTAATCCTCCATAGGATTCATGCTTGTACCAGACGAGAATCCCAAGCTTCTCAGTATAAACTATATAGACCTGAGCATTAGCCTGATAATCAAAACCAATCAACAACCCCTTGTAGTCGAGCAAACTCTCAACGTCCAGCCTGTGACTATTGGCGTACTCCTCAAGAGCACGGCTGATCTTTTTTCTAGCCCTGTTTAAAACTCTAGAGACATATGATGGGGTCCATTCATCTTTGCTTTCTTCAGCGATCACGCTGGTGGGGTTTCCTTTCTGGAACTCGTACCATACCACTGCTTCATCGCTTGAAAGTAACCCCATGTTATCCATCCAGTTTGTTTACTTCAAGAAGGTAAAGATTAGATATAAAACCTCTACCAGACGTAAAGCCACTCTTATTCAGATCGTAACGCCTCCACAGGATGCATACTAGCAGCCCTCCAAGCCGGATACAGACTAGACAAAGAAGTAGTTACCATAGCGAAGGCAATCACTCCCAACGCGAGAAACGGTGAACTAGAAACAGGCATATCAATACTACGTCCAATCAACTGACCGACACCAAGCCCAATCAACGCACCGAGAGTACCACCAATAAAACCAGTGATCACAGCCTCACTCAGAAACAACAAGAGAATATCCATACTCTTACTGCCAATGGCCTTCATGATACCGATCTCACGTGTACGCTCCATGACACTTATCGTCATAGTGTTGATGATTCCGACACCAGCCACAAGGAGACTGATACCCGCCACACCTCCCAACACAGCCTCAATAGCACCGAGAATAGTGCCCACCATCTCCTGCGTAGACTCCGCTGTCAGTATGGTGACATCGTCTCCTAGCTCTTCCTCAAGATTCATAACCACTTGCGGCATATCCTCTGGGTCTGATACCTCTGCGGCGATGTACTGGTACTCTGCTCCTTTCTCATAGAGCTGCTGAAATATCCTCAGGGGCATGAATATGCTCTGGTCCTCATCGCTACTCATGCCACCTATCCCGCCTTGTTTCTCAAGTATGCCAATAACCCTGAAGGTCATATCCTTCTCTTCGCCCTCCACCCTTACAGTCAAGGTTATCCTGTCACCAATATCATACCCCGGCATATCATCGTCCTTGGGAAACGCAAGCTCATATCCGATCTCAACAACCCCAGCATCACCACGCCTCAGATGACGCCCATACTCTGGCTCCCAACCTGAATACATCTCAAAATACTCAGCCTCAATCCCATAAGCAAAAGCATACCGTGTCTCACCCTGTTTTGTTAGGCTGCACATTTCTCCAGCCATCACAGGAGTCACCACATGTATATTGGGAACCCTCTGAACCGTCTGAATATCCTTCCAGTTAAAGCTCTCACTGGCTATCAGCCCAGCGCCCATCTCAAGACTCCCCGGCATAATCATAATATTATTAGGACCAAACATCTCCAACTGCCCCCCAACAAGGTCGTTTAGACCCTGTGTCATGCTGATTAACCCGGTGACGGCCATACAACCGATAAGAATGCCTAGAAGGTTGAGGGCAAACCTGAACTTACGTTGGCTTAACCCGCGCCCACTCATCAGCATGATATCTTGAAGGTTCAATTATCTCACCGTCTTTATCTGAAAAGGTTTCTCAGCCAGTTCCAGAATCCACCATTACTCTCTTCACCGTTCTCAGGCACAGTGCCCGCACTGATCTCAACATCAACATTAAGTAATGTCTCATGGGGCTTGTTCAGGTGATCCCTGTATTTTATCAATAAAGTCATCTGATGTGTTCCGGGTTCAGTGTTCTCATCTACTTTGTAGAGCAAGTCAAACGGTATTGGACTATCAGGGTCTATTGCTCCAATATACTCCTCACTTCCCTGAACACGTTTGAAAACCGCATTCTCTTCAAGCGAGATGCTCACAAACTCGACGCTTTCAGTTCCAATAAGCAAAATATCCGCCTCAAACTCGTCTGTAGTACCCGGGTAAACCATGATGCTTTCTGTGTCAAGAAGCCTGAAATCGACAAGCCCGTCAACCAACAAAGTTATGGTCTCTGTAACGGACTGTATTGTTCCCCGGCTATTTGTGTAAGATATGATTGCTGTTACTAGATACTGTCCAGCCTCTATACTCCCTGAAGCAAGTAGAGAATAGGTCGCCTTTGAAGTCTCATCAGCATCGAGGTCTCCTAAACTAATCACAGAGGGACTTACAGGTGAAACTGGGCTATTTGATGCAAAATTCAGGGTTCCAAGCAGTTCATATGCTGCTGCTCCTGAGCATTTTATTGTTAATTCTACTGTAAAAATGTCTCCTGGTAGAATTGTTCCTTCAAGAACCTCAATTTCTTCAATAGTAACACGAGTATTACGAACTGCTGCTGAAGACGCAACATTAACAGGGAGTGAGAACATTTGATGGAATCTATTTCCATCAGTATCCTTGTATGAGACTCCGGCTGTTATCGAATAAACCCCAAGAGTAGTCCCTTCTATGATGGAAAGCTTGGGATTAACACTAAATGAATCTCCCGAGGCTATTTCGTTTATGCTCATAACGACATTTTCAGTTATTGTGATACTGCTTATCGATGAGCTGAGAACAACATTAACATCGGTTATAGTCTCGTTATCTATATTAGAAAACATGAAGCTAACATCGTTGGTTGCTCCTGCCTTAACCTCGATATCTTCTAATGTTGGACTATAAACTAAACTTGGTCTAAAGGCTTCAGAAACATATACACCAATTGGAACAGTCAGAGAATCTTCTGAAACTGAGCCAGATCGACCATATGTCACAGTAAGAGAGAGCGTATATGCTCCTAACGCAAGACTTTGATCCACATATATTGTCGGTTCATAATTCCTTGACTTGTCGGCTCGTATCTCTGTAACTACTTTGTTTGCTTCTGAGATCACTGTTAGTCCTGTTGTAGATGATGAAAGGAACGCCTCTACATCATAGATATTATAGTCACCCGTATTTTTCAGGATGATTTTAATCGCGTTTTCCTGTCCTGCCTTCAAGTAAATGTTTTTTGCACTTACTTGAAGGATAGGAGAATCTGAGGCTTGTACATGGACAATCGTTGTACTGAATATCGTTAATAAGAGAAGGATTTGGATGATTCTTTTGTTTTTCATTTTTTTATCTCCAATATTTTTTCGCCTTCGATTAAACCGTCCTTGAACTAGATTATCCGGTCAGTGCTCTGTCCCACCATTGGGTCATGAGTAATCAAAATGAAGGTCTTGCCTTCCTCGGTGTTCAACCGTCGGAGAAGATCCATGATCTCTTTCCCGGTTCTGCTGTCAAGGTTTCCGGTTAACTCGTCGGCTAGTATGAGGACTGGGTCGTTTGCCAAGCTGCGTGCGATGGCGACTCTTTGTTGTTCGCCTCCGCTGAGTTGGCTTGGTTTGTGGTCGGTTCTGTCTCCGAGTCCGACAAGTGATAGGAGCTTTTCTGCTCTATCATGACGTTTTCTTCTTCCTGTTCCTTTGATTGCCATTGGGAGTTCTACGTTTCCCAATGCGTCCATCCTTGGGATCAAGTTGAAGAACTGGAAGATGAAACCGATCTCAGTGTTTCGTAGGTCGGCTACTTGGTTATCGTTGAGTTGGCTTAGGTCTCTGCCGTTTATGATGACGTTTCCCTTTGTTGGTCTGTCGAGTGCTCCTATCATGTTGAGGAGCGTGCTTTTTCCTGAGCCACTGGGGTCCATGATGGCTGTGAATTCTCCGGGGGTTATCTCTAGGTTTATGCCTTTGAGGGCGTTGAGGGGTCTTCCGCCTTGCATGTAGGTTTTGTGTAGGTCTATGGTTTGTATGATGGGTGTTGGTTTTGTTGTTTGGTCCATTGTTTTTCCTCATCCGGTATACCGTGTTGGTATATCTTGACCAAAAAATGGTAAAATTACCTTTATAAAGGTAGCGATTATTTACCAAAAATTGGTTAAATATTACCAATAACCAACAAACTCAGCCACCCATAAATACCAAACACACAAAGATTATCCGTGGACCAAGAACAACTCGAATCAATAATCCAGACGGAAACTAACGAAACAATACACTCACTTATGACTATCAACAATGGTTGGGACAATCAAGTCATTGAAGTCAATAACACAGCCCGGTTCTCCACGTTTGAGGCATTTCCAGCAGCCCCGGCAAAACTTGATGTCCAGTTCATCAAGGAATAGCTCTGTTATCTCGGCTTCAGGGTTCTCTCGTAATCCGTTGATGATGTGTTTTGCGATGGTTGTTGAGTTTCCTTCTGGTTTTGGGCTTGCTACGACGATGACTGCTTTCATGTTTTTCTGAGGATTTGATGTTTGATAAAAGCCTATGCTAAAAGCTAGGGTGGAACGATCATGTATTTCTGGAAGAGGCCAACATACTCATCCAGTGACACGGTTTCCCGGTCAAGCAAAGAAGATAACTCCTTGAGTAGCTTATGATGTCTTTTCTCTTCCTCCACGAGATAATCAATGAAGGCCTGAACCCTGTCATCCTCAACCAAGTCATCGATCTGCTCCAGTAGTTCAAGCATATTCTGCTCCACTATCACGTGTTGTTTTATGCTCTGGGCAAGGTTTACCGCTGGACCAAGATCAACATCAAGCTTCATTGGCACAGCACCCGCCTCTACATCAATTAATGCTTGTGCTATGGCGGCGTGTTTCATGCTGTCATGGATGATGGATTCGAGTACCACTCGTACCATGGGGTGTTTGAGTCCTCTGATGCTCTCGCTGATGGTTTGTACGTGGCTGAGTTCAAGGTCTTTCTGCTCCTGAAGCAGGTCTAATAGGTCTTTCAATTTAGAACAATATTTCCTGTGTAAGGGAGGGATATAATGATTCAGCGTTTAACATCGGTAAACCTTGGAGTAAGTCTAGTCATTAAAGCCACCCAGAGATTCAAAACAAGAATCCCATAAGTCTCAGCAACAGCCGTTGAAGACCAAGGCACAATCAAAGCTATTATTGGTCCCACTATACCCATGAATGTGAAAATTAGACCATATTTTCTCCAAGGCGTTTCTCCCATAAGCGCTAGGCCCCAGATCAATACCGTTAATGCGCCTTGTGAGAAGAACCAGATAGAGACCGTGTAATGGTAAAGAGTGCCCTCTGGGAAGGAACCTATCATCATCAGCATCAACCCTGTTAGCGCCATGGATGCTCCTCCCACTCTAGATGCTTTATTGATGCTTACTTCGAGAAGATGAACCGCGTATAACACAATCATGACCCCAGTCAAGATCATACCCAAATTGAATAGCCATGGATCATTGGCTGAAGCTGAGCCAAGGTCACTGAAAGCATTTTCAGTGAAAACAAACCAAGGGTTCCTTGAGATGGCTAACAGTATCACAAGCCAGCCAGCGACTATCGAAGCCCATCCCATGTAGCGAAGCTTACTATGCATCAATAAACCTGAAGCAAGCCACGATAAAACTGTCACCAAACAAATCCATCAAAGGCTGCTTAAACCCCTAAATAAACCCTGAAAAACAGTATAACTGCAGACAAACTCTGCAATAAGAACCCACGAACCAAGGCGACCCGACGGTTCAGATTGGGGTAACACCCAATCAGAACCAAATAATCTTCCGGTGCATGTCTATATTTGTCTAGAAAGCAGCAACACCATGATTTTGTAGAAACTCCAAGACCTCACCTAGATCAGGAGCACTCCTACGTCCACCCATACGTGTGCATTTTAACGCCGAGACTGCTGTACTGAATAATGCTATCCGCTTGGGGGACCATCCATTGATAAGTCCATAAAGCTGTCTCTTATACACATCTCCGAGCCCACGAGACCTCTCTACATCTCGTATGCCGTCTTCTGCTT
>CALGBN010000295.1 GCA_937877765.1 Candidatus Bathyarchaeota archaeon
TTCAAGCAGAAGACGGCATACGAGATGTAGAGAGGTCTCGTGGGCTCGGAGATGTGTATAAGAGACAGCATCATGGCTGTTGAGGTCGCGGCGGTCCACGAGGACCAGATCAGGACAAGAAAAGATGAATACGGTGAATATATCAGGGGATTCATAATGTCAGGGCTCCTAGTACCCGCAACAGCCTACCTCAGGGCACAACGACTACGGGGAACAATAATCGAGGACATGAAGAAACTCATAGACCAATACGACTGCGTAGTATGCCCATCCACGACAGACACCGCACCAGAGGGACTAGAATGGACAGGAAGCCCGGCATTCAACGCCCCATGGAGCCTCACAGGTTTCCCATCAATAACGATACCATCAGGACTAGCTCCCAACGGTTTACCACTGGGACTACAGCTAGTAGGAACACCTCTAAGCGAGTGGAAACTACTAGAGATAGCTGGCTGGTGTTTTGAAAAGATCGGGTTCGATACCCGGCCAAAAGACCCCTATACGCCTTAGAGTGTTTTTATCTTCTCACCGTTCATGGTGGCGATGACCTCTACAAGCTCCTGAACCCCGCTGCTTCTGATCTTGCGACCCATCACTTCCTCGATCTGGAATATACCCGCAGGGTTCTCCATAGTAACCTGTATCGAGACAGGCTTTTCCTTACCCCGCAATATCTCTACCTTCTTGATGGCTTGCGCCGAGATACTGTGAATATCGTTTTTACCCGAAAGATAGGGTACCCTACTTCGTCCTTCAGCCATATCGGTGCCATCAGCGATGGTGACTGCACCTGCTTCGACACTTAGACATGGTACGGCATCATTTGAGCTGAATAATGCGTGGAGAACCTCGCATTTTATCCTGTAAGCTAGTTCGTGGTCGTCATGATAGACGCGGTTCAGTATACGGTCTAGTATACTCATTGAAAGGAACGTGCTACTCTGCTCGTGATCAATACGGTGAACAGCGTTACCCACATCATGCAGATAAGCGCCGAGAAGCACAACAAGTTGAGCATCATCGTAGCCACATACACCATGAACGACACTGCTGGGTTCAACACGAGTCGTTAATAACTTGAATATCTCAAGAGCGCTACCGGCGATAATCTTAGCGTGCACTGGTCCATGATCGTTGTATCCTAGCCGCTTGACAGCCATGATATTAGCCATACGCAGATAGCTCTGAACCTCAAGGTCCTCCTGTAACAGATTAAATGTCTCAGCTAGTAGCGGTGAGCCAAGGTGACTGTGAATCAGACGACTAGATACAATTACCATGCACTCAGTAAAGCAGACAGGCTTAAAGGTTCACCGCAGCCCGAGGCAACCGGATATCCCACGTGGTTCCAACACCAGATTCACTGGTGTAACTCATCTCGCCTCCATGGCTCTCAATAATACGCTTGGCCGTTGGAACCCCTAGACCCTTACCTTTCTTCTGACCAGACATAAAGGGAACAGTAATTATATCGGCGAGATCATCGGGGATACCTGATCCTGTATCAGCGATAATTATTGTTACCCAGTCATGCTCATCAAGTACCGTAACAGATAACTCTCCACCATCTGGCATAGCCTCAACTGCGTTCTGGAGAAGTTTTCTCAGCGCTAACGCGGTCTTCGCTGGGTCGATGTTTATGGGTTCAGCTTCTTTGTAGTCTTTCACTACCTTGATGTTCTCGGGTATCTCAATATCTGAGAAGGATAACTCAACAACCTTCACAGGGTCCACTTGAAGCCGTTGAAGAATATGCCCCTTATAGTATTCTCTGAAATTGTCTAGAATAGCTGTGGCTTGTTGAAGGCTTTGTTTAACCATAACGTAGAGTTGATCGTTCTCGGGGTTTCGCTGTATAAGATAGATAGCGTTCTGAATTGTCTGCAGTGGGCTTCTCAGGTCATGGGCTAGTTCCGAGGATATGTGCCCCATCTCTTCTATGACTCGTTGCTGTACCTGTTTATCCGTTGATGGCTGTGTTTCCCCGTTCTCGCTCAAGCCTATTTCACTCCTCATATTCATGTATATTGAAGCGGTTTATGGATTTCTATAGAGTATCTTTCGGTAGAAACTATTTAGGTGAAAAAGCCTCTTTGATGCAGTATGGTTAACGAGTATAGGTTCCAGCACCCGGAAACAAGGGAAGATTATGAGCAACTCTATGAGGTTATGAGACGTAGCTTCCCAGACGAAGATGTGGATATTATTGTGAGACGCCTAGTGGAGTACCACCCAGAGATGAGCAACACGGATTATTTCATGGTGAAACACGGTGATAAGGCGGTGGCTGGACTCGTATTGATACCACAGAAGTGGAGCATTGACGGGGAAGAACTGAATGTAGCCGAGATGGGCTGCGTGGGAACCGTGCCAGAACACAGGAGAAAAAGAATCCAATGGATACTCAACAAGGAGTTCGATGAATACGCGAAAAGCAAGGGTTATGATATGTGTGTTCTAGCGGGTATACCCTACTTCTACCGGCAGTTTGGGTACCAGTACGCAGTTGAACTAGACTACGAGACAGAGATAGAAGTCAATATACTACCAGAAGAAACAAGCTTAGTGTCCAGAGCGTTCAAAGAAGAGGATATTCCAGAGGCTCAGCGTCTATTAGAGCAAACTCAGAACAGGTATCTTGTTCATAGCATCAGAACTCCAGAGATATGGAAGATGCAGCAAGAAACAAGAACATATGGAGCGGAGCCTTTCAAATCAACTGCGATACTAGATGACCATAAGCTAGTAGCTTACTATAGATGGTGGGTAGAGGAAAAAGTATTCAACGTAAAGGAACTCGCCTTCAAGGCGGAATCATATGTTGATGATATTGCGGCGTGTATCAGACAAGAAGCCATGAAGCAAAAGGCAGAAAAGATTAAGACCAAGCTGAGCCACGAGGATGATTTCTCGAAATACCTCATTGAGCGTGGCGCTGAGAAAAACAAGCCTTACGGTTGGCAGATCAAATTGCTTGACCCACGGAGCTTCCTTGAGAAACTAGGACCAGTATTTGAGAAGAGACTTGCGGAATCAAAGTTTAAGGGTCTAACCAAGGAGCTTTGTATGAACTTCTGGAAATACAAGATAAAACTGGAGTTCAGGGAGGGAAAACTGGTCTCGGTTGAAACGGTCTCGGAGGCGAAACGAGTACTGGGTATGAACCCTTACGCGTCTATACAACTTTTCCTAGGTTACAGAAGCAGAGAGGACCTTGAGTATGCTTATCCTGATTTCTATATCAGAGGCGGAAACGAGGGTCTTATTGATGTCTTGTTCCCAAGGAAACCTGGGTACATCCACTACTGTTATTAAACTACCCTTTTAGCTTGGCAAATGTATTCAAGGGAGATAGAGATGAGCCGCTTTGATGAGTTGCCCCTAAGCCCAGAGGTATTGAAGGGCATACGTAAGATGAGGTTCACCCAGATGACGCCAATACAAATCGAGGCAATACCCTTGCTCTTGGAGGGGAGGGATATCATCGGGCAGGCTCAGACAGGAACAGGCAAAACCGCGGCTTTCAGCATACCCATGATTAACCAAATAGACGCAACGAATCCAGACACACAGGGACTCGTCATAGCGCCTACAAGGGAGCTAGCTTCGCAGATAGCGGTACATGTTAGGGGACTAGCCAAGTACACTGATGCACGAATACTGTGCTTCCATGGAGGAGGTAACATCTACAAGCAGGCGGACCTGATGAGACGCCCCGCTCATATCATAGTAGCGACACCGGGTAGATTATTGGATTTGATCTATCGTAGAAGAGCAGTAGATCTCAGCACGGTGAAATATGCAGTGGTGGATGAGGCGGATAAGATGCTTGAGCTTGGCTTCATCAGGGAGGTAAGGGATATTCTTAGTAAGCTTCCCTTCGTACGACAGACGAGCCTCTGGTCTGCGACAATCACTGAGGACTTGTTAGAGATCGCCACCCGGTATATGCGACACCCACGTAAGGTCATCGTCTCAAGCGATGAGATCGCTCAGGAGAACATTGAACAATACTTTTTAGATGTGACAGACGAGAACCGGGTTGACAGTCTATATAAGATATTGAATAATGTGGAAGTTGATAGAGGCTTCATATTCTGTAATACACGTGAAACAGTGGACCAGCTGGTTGAACTGATACAAGAAGAAGGCTACTTAGTGGAGGCGCTTCACGGTGGTTTCACTCAGACTCAGCGAGACCAAGCATACACCAAGCTACTGAAAAGACAAGTCAGGTTCCTAGTATCAACAGATGTAGCCTCCAGGGGGATCGATATCAAGGGAGTCACCCACATCATCAACTATGAGGTGCCTGAAGACCCAGAGGTCTACTATCATAGGATAGGAAGGACTGCAAGGATCGGTGAGGCGGGTAAGGCGATTACATTGGTCTCGGAGTCGGAGATGAAGTATTGGGAGAAGATCAGAGAGATGACGGGTACGACGCTTCTGGAGTACCGGGTTAGATAAACTGATTAGAGATATCCGTGTCTGTCTTGGTATGAATCTGCCACTTCACATTGTTGATGTCTTCGCTGAGGCAAAGTATGAGGGAAACCAGTTAGCGGTATTTATTGACGAGGAGGGGCTCTCCTCTGAGCTCATGCAGAAGCTAGCAAAAGAGATGCATTTTAGCGAGACTACTTTCATCACAGCACAGGACAAGAAAAACAGGGTATTCAAGGTAAGAATATTCACAGTAGAAAGCGAGCTACCATTCGCGGGACACCCTACACTGGGTACAGCGTATATCGCCCAGAAGGTGTTACTAGGGAAGAAGGTTGACAAGCTCACACTGGACCTGAAAGCAGGAATGATACCAGTCGAGTTCGAGTATGAGAACGACGAGCCAAGCGTACTCTGGATGAGACAGCTTCCTCCAGAGTTTGGAGATACTCATTCTGTAGAGGTTTTCGCTGAGCTATTGGGCTTGGAGCCAGAGGATTTTGATACTGATTACCCGATTCAGGAGGTCTCCACTGGGGTCTACTTCTACATGATACCCTTGAAGACAAGAGACGCCTTACTCAGGGTCAAGATCGACCACGATAAACTAGCCGAATACAGCAAGGACAAGAAAGCGAAATGGCCATTCATGTTCACAAGGGAAACAGATGACCCGGAGAACCATATCAAGGCAAGGATGATCACAAGATTCACAGAAGACCCGGCAACTGGAAGCGCAAACGGATGCTTCGCAGGATACTTGGTGAAACACAGGTACTTTGGTGAATCAAGCATTGATATAAGAGTCGAACAAGGAGCCGAGATACAGCGCCCATCAATACTCTACCTAAAATCATCAGAGAAACCTGATGGCATCGAGGTAAATGTAGGTGGAAAAGTCGCCTATGTAGCGGCTGGACACCTCGTCTAGGGAGTGTTATATCGGACATAGGAGATATGTGAAGGGATAATATTGAAGCTCAAGGAAAAGTTCCCACTAGCCGAGAAGCTAGTGTATTTTGATAACGCGGTCATGGGATGTGCCCCCCAGAGCACACTGGACCTAATGAAGAACTACATGGATGCATTGGTAGACCACATGGGCGGGAAACGCCAGTGGGCGTTCAACGTCGAGGAGGGAAAAGGCGCACTTGATAATGCACGTGAGTTATTCGCTAAAGTAATTGGCGCTGAGAAAGAGGAAGTTCATGGTGGTCCTAATGCCTCAACTGGTATGAACGTAGCCATGAGTATGCTACCTGTCAAGAAAGGCGACAATATAGTTTCTACAGACCTTGCGTTCCCAATGGGAGCAGCCTTAGTACAGAAGGCAGTCGAGAAAGGCGCAGAAGCAAGATGGCTACCAAGCAATAAGGGCGTGATTGAGGTTGAAGCTTTTGAGAAAGCGATAGATGATAACACGGCTATTGTCTATCTTGATCAGCCGAGCTGGTTTAATGGCTACATGTTTGATATTGACGCTATCGCTGATCTAGCTCACGACCATGGAGCGTATCTGGTGGTGGACGCCACTCAGAGTATAGGCGCGGTAGACTGGCAGATAGACAAGACGGGCGTAGACTTTACGGCAACTAGTACATTCAAGTGGCTTCTCGGGGGGATACCGGCGTGTAGCGCTGGTTTCATGTATATGAAGAAGGAGCATATCGACAAGTATGATCCAGCATATGTGAGCGGCTGCACCTACAAGTATGAACAAACAGGCGTAGAAGGACCATACATGGGTCACAAGTTCAACCTGAACCAAGGAATAGGCAAGTACGGTGTCTTCAGGAGCCCTGATCTCGCGTTCTTGGCGGCTGGAAACAGCATGAAAGTACTACTGGACCATGGCATGAAGGAGATCGAGAAACAGAACAAACGACTAGCAACCCACATTATTGACATGCTGTTGGAGCGTGGTTACGAGCTTCAGACACCTGTAGAGGAGAAGCGTAGAACCTATCTCAACGTGAAGGTGCCTGACATCAAGAAGACCGTGGAGAAGATGAACGCCGAGAATTACTGGTGCTGTGAACGAGTAGGTGGGATCAGGATTAGCCCCAACTTTTACTGTACCATTGATCAGGCTACAGACTTCGTTGAGCGTCTTGACGCGATAGTCAAGAGCCTCTAATCCCCTTTTTACGAGTTTTATTATACCAATATGTCCATGTATTATGTTATGGCAATGGATTACGAGGGAAGGCTCAGTAGACTCAGGGAGACGATGCGGGAGAAAGGCGTCGTCCTCATGTATCTACGCAGAGGAGCTAACCTATTTTATCTTACTGGAATTAAACGCAGGGGTCCAGAACTAACAGACAGCAACAGCTACGGCGACTATATTCATGGAGCATACATCAGCCTCACAGGCGGCATAACCATCATCGCCCCAAGAATGGGCGGAAGCAACTGGCAAAAAGAAGTCGAGGGCAAGCCATGGATCACAGAGGTAAAGATACTAGACGAGAGCCAGCGACCAAAAGAGGTTCTGAAACGTGTATTCGGAGAGTTTAACCTCAGAGGAAAAGGCGTAGCGATCGAGGAACGCGCATGGGCACACACGGTACTACTGTTCAGAGAAATACTACCATACAGTAAGCTGTTGAACGCCAATGAGATAATCGAGCCAATGCGGATGATCAAAGACCCTGACGAGATCGAGGTGATGAAGAAAGCCGGTGAGGTCACGGACAAGGTCTACAGTAAGGTAGTGGACAGCATTGAAAGAGGCATGACCGAGCATGATGTAGAGCACTTGATCAACGATGAGTTCAAGAAACAGGGAGCAGAGTACAACAGCTTCGTGACAAGCGCCAAGTTCAGATCACCAAAACATCCTTGGAATATTGGTGGAATAAACAGGGTTCTCGAAGATGGGGACATCATCAGCTTCGACTTCGGCTGTGTCTATGATGGGTACTGTAGCGACTTTGGTAGGATCATCAGTGTAGGTGACCCTGATCCTAAGGTTCGTGAGATTCATGACTTGGTCATGACAGCTCAGGCGGAGGCTATCCGTCAGATGAGTGCCGGTGAGCTCACCTGTGAGCAACTTGACAGCGTAGCTCGTGGTATTATTGAGCGTGCGGGTTATGGGGAGAACTTTGTGCACCGTCTTGGACATGGTATTGGTATTACGGTTCATGAGCCGCCTTACCTGTATATTCCTGATGATACCATGCTTCAGGAAGGTATGACCTTTACAGTGGAGCCGAGCATACTGTTATTTGGTTCATGGAGCGCAAGAGTCGAGGACGTGGTGATGGTAACCAAGAATGGCGGTGAGCCCTTTAGCAATTACCACAAGAACCTCACTATAATCTAACCACTTTTTTCCTTTTATTGAAGCGTTTTTTGTCATCTAAAACCCGTTACTCATACACTTTTTTACGTTAATCAAGACCTGATCTGGGCTGTTCTGGGGTTGGTTTTGTTGAAATAAGCTGCTTCCGGGTTTTTCTTGGGGTACCCCCCCCTCCCATGCGTCTATGGGTAAGGTATAAAATGTGAGGTGTCTTGGATCATTTATGACAGAAGTAAGCGAAGTATACCTCTGTGAAATCTGTGGAAACAAGGTCAAGGTTCTTGAAAGTGGACCCGGTGAACTTGTTTGCTGCGGAGAACCAATGAAAAAAGTGGAGTAATCCACGCCTATTTTTTACCTGCTTACCCTTTATTGCTATTTCTTATGCCTCTAGTCAATATCTTCCGAGACATCTAGCCGACCCTGTTTGACGATTCGTCTACGTAAAAGCAACAATCCAACAAAGAAAGATAACCCAACTAGGCTCATCCCAGAGGTATCATCAAGCCTCGATCCATCAAACTCCTGCAACACAGAGAATAAGATAAACACAAAGAGCGACCCAAACACAAGACCATGCCTGTGAAGCGGTGTAGAACTGCCCCAGTTAAAACCTACAAGATGTCTGAAGAAACCAAATAGAAAAACTGTCCCGCCGACTGATACAAGAAGTGGACCTAGACTGAAGGCGAGTATGTTTGGTAGCACCCAGAAAAATACACCACAGAGGATAGCGCCGAGGAAACAGATCACCGCATAGTAACGTGGTGTCTTCATGGGCTTTATGCCATGTCTTGCCCAGTCTCTTGGTAGAAGCTTTGCTAAATACGCTAATAGAAGTGCAGTGAACACGAGAAAAAGATAGGGTGCTATTGGTGGCTTGAAACCTGTCATACATGGGAAGGCAAAATAGCCGAACACGGTATCAGAGAAGAAGAGAATGGGCACAATTTTTCTCCAGCGTCCATGCAGCCAAGGTTCATCTCGTAGACTAGGATATGCTAGTTCAACGATTAGAATTGGCACTGTAATACTAATCAGTGCATGGTAGAAGGTTAACTCAACAGCCCAGACCCAGTTGATGCCAAGCCACCGCCCATACTCGCCCAGAATACCAATGTCCTGCCAAGATGGATTCTGAAAGCTAGCAACCATCAAACCCTCCTCGAATACGCCATAAGAAGCCCCAAGAAGCAGCAATGAACCAATACCTTTACCCCATCTGATCTTCAGTTCTCGGGCTATCAACGCGCCTCCACCATATCTGTCTCTTATAGACATCTCCGAGCCCACGAGACCTCTCTACATCTCGTATGCCGTCTTCTGCTTGAAAAAAAAAA
>CALGBN010000296.1 GCA_937877765.1 Candidatus Bathyarchaeota archaeon
CCCGAGAAAGAGATCATACTGCCCGAGGACGTGCTCATGGCGAGGGGGACCGCCTCCGGGCTGGAGAAGCTGGAAAAGGCAGCGAGGGGGGAGGCCGGAAACCTTGGCTGAGGGGCGCGACACGGGGCGCTTCGAGAGGATCTGCAACGACCTCGTGGAGCTGAAGGACACCTCGGAGCTGATGATGGACCTCGCCTACTCGGCGCTGCTCCTCAACAGCAGGGAGCTTGCCGAGGAGGTTATGACGTTAGAGTCAAAGGTTGATGATCTTGTCTATCTGCTTAACATGAACCTGATGCTTGCAGCACGTGATCGTGATGATGCTGAGAAGTTATCGGGGGTAGCAAAGATTGGCAGTCTTACTAATGCGATTAGTGACGCGGCTGCTGATATTGCGAGTCTAGTTCTCCATGGTATTATGGTTCATCCTGCTGTGCGGGAGGTATTCCAGCGAGCTGAAGAGCATTTAATCCGTGTTAAGGTGGATGAGGATTCTATCCTTGCCGGTAAGACCGTTGATGACCTTGAGTTAGCCTCCGAGGTAGGTGTTGATATTATCGCTATCCGTCGTGGTGAGATTTGGCATATTAATCCGGATAAGGAAATATTGTTGCCTGAGGATGTTTTGGTTGCTCGTGGTACAGCTGATGGTTTGGAGAGTTTGAGTAAGGCTGCGAAGGGGGAGGTGGATCATCTTGAGTGAGTCGGATCGTCGTCACTGGGAGAAGATCACACGTGAATTAGTTACCCTGAAGAATACTAGTGAGATGATGATTGATCTAGCGTACTCCGCGTTACTTCTTAACAATAACTA
Organism: Candidatus Bathyarchaeota archaeon; assembly: GCA_937877765.1. Taxonomy (GTDB): domain Archaea; phylum Thermoproteota; class Bathyarchaeia; order TCS64; family TCS64; genus RBG-16-57-9. Next base: position 815 of record CALGBN010000296.1, read on the forward strand.
TCTTGCTGAGGAGGTTATGACCTTGGAGGAGCGGATGGATGAGCTTCACATCGACTTTCAGAAGGAGGTATTGAGTCGAACTGATGAAGAGACTGATCCAAAAATGCTTCTAGGAATCATCAGAATGGGTAACGTCACTGAACGTATCGCTGATGCAGCGAATGAGATAGCTGAGGTAGTTTTGCGTGGAGGGGAACCTCACCCTATCCTTGGTATGGTTATTCAGGACGCTGAAGAGACTGTTGAACATGTAGTAGTTGGAGAGAACAGTGTAGTCGCTGGTAAGACGCTGAAGGCGGCTGAGATCGCTGAAGAGACTGGTATGTGGGTTCTTTATATCCGCCGCGGTAACCGCTGGATGCGTCCAAGACCTAGTACAAGGCTAGAGCCCGGAGACCTCGTTGTAGCAAGCGGCTACAGTGAAGGTGAAGACGACTTTAAACAATTATTGAGTGGTAAAAAGGGCTAGAAGATTACTCTTCTTCTGTTGCTTCTTCCTCGGCTGGTGCCTCTTCTGGCTCAGCCTCGGGTTCAGCTTCAGGTTCTGGTTCGGCTTTTTTCTTCTTTTTGGGAGCCTCTGTGATGCTAAAGTTTAGGAAGGTTGTCTCTGTGCTGACTGTGTTTCCTCTTACTACTTTGCGTTTGAGTTCTCCGTGGTTTTTTGGCTTGTAGCCGACGCCTCCGCTGAGTACGATGTGTGACTTGGCGCTTCCATGAACGTCAGGGCGCATGGGTATTCCATCCTTGTCGGTTCCGCCTGTTAGTTTTAGTTTGTAGCCCTGCAGTCCTGCGATTGAGCCATCGATTGTCTGACCGATTCTTGTTCCTACGAGGTTGCGTAGCTGAGCATCCTCTATCTCTACTCGCTGGCTGGTCCCGTCTGCCGGGTTTGAGATGATGAGTATTGGCATTTTTCTCTATTCTCCTATGCTGCCCAGAGTATGTCATTCTTGCGTTTCAACGCGACAAATTCCTTGAGCGCTTCCTGTGCGCTCTCAGAGAGTCTGTCGATGAACTTTGTTCGCAAGAGTTTGGCATCTTTCTCTGGAATGTCTACGTATAGGCGATCACGCTCTTTTATATGTCTACCTACGATAGGCTGGGGCATAGCCACGGCGACCTCTTTACCTGCTTCGGCTTTACCGATGGCGTTTCCAGCTTCCTGTATCTGGCTGATGCGTCCGAGGCGTTCTCCCTCTTGGTTGATGCAGTTTACGTTGGGTGTGATCTGACCGGCGAGTACTGTTGCTCCAAATATAGCGGGTTTGGCTCGTCTGAATATGTAGCCTTCCATGATCTCGAACTTGCCGGGTTTAACCAGTGTATCAAATATTTTACGTGCTTTTGCTTCTCGTTCCTCGTCAGCCCACCTGATGTACTCGTCCATTAGGTTGTAGATGATGTCGTTCCAGAAGATGGGCACCTTTTGGTCGGCTGCCTCTTTTTCTGCGTCTGGTAGTATTTTCACGTTAAATGCTAGTATGGCTCCTAGTAGTGGGTCCTCGTGTTTGACGCTGAGGGCTTCCATTACGTCTCTTCTGCTTATGTCTCCGATGTCAGCGACTCTGATGGGGATCTCTTTGTCTCTGAGGCTCTCGACTATGGCTTCGAGGCTTCCTAGGGTGTCTGTTTTTACCATGATGCCTGTTTGGTCTGTCTGAACCTTGAGGCGCTCTAGCTCTGATGCTACATCTTCTATGGCTTGTTCAAGGGTTATGCCTTCGCCTACAGCTATCAGTGGTGCACCGGGTATGGCTTCATCAATATCGGGTGCGGCTATCTTGATTCCAGCGGCTGCGTGGGCTTCTGGGATGGTGTTGAACTTCTTTTTGCTGTCTCTGATTTCTTCAAGGGGTTGAGGTACCAGTATTGCCCTGATCTTTGTGGTGATTGGGCCTTCTTTTCCACCTATTACAATGGTATCTTCGGCGTGGAGGATTCCATCATATATGATGGCGTTGAGTGTGATTCCTAGTCCAACTTCTTCGCGTACCTCTAGTACTGTTCCTTTGGCTGGGCCTTCTGTGACTTGCAGCTTTTGTTCGAGGTATTGTTGTGTGAGTCCTATGAGTACTGCTAGGAGTTCGCCCATGCCTTCTCCGGTTTTGGCGCTGACTGGTACTATTGCTACGTTTTTTGTAAAGTTACGTACTCTGTCGAATCTTTCGCTGGCTATTCCTTCTCTGCTGAGGGTGCCCATCATGTTGTAGAGTCTGTTGTCGAGGTCTTCCTTGACCCACTTGCTCTGGGCATTGTAGCTTTTCATGAAGGGTCTGTTTTCCTCGCTTTTCCAGCCGTCTACTCTGTCCATCTTGTTGGCTGCGATGATGAAGGGTACTTTTCTTGATTTGAGTATGCTCAGGGACTCGTAGGTCTGGTTCTCGAACCCGTGCATCACGTCTACGACGAGTATGGCGATGTCTGCGACGCTTCCGCCTCTTGTTCTTAGGTTTGCGAATGCCTCGTGTCCGGGAGTGTCTACTACTAGTAAGCCGGGTACTTTGACGTTGAAGTTGACGTTTTGCATGAGTTTCTGGGTTATAGCTACTAGTGTGTCAAATGGGAAGTAGCTTGCGCCGATTTGCTGGGTTAGTCCTCCTGCTTCTCTTATCTGTACTGCTGTTCCCCTTATCTTGTCGAGTAGACTTGTTTTTCCTGTGTCTACGTGTCCAAGCATGCACACTATTGGTTGTCTCATCGGCATTTTACGCACCCGCTGTGTATCACTGATTAGACGATTAATATAGGTATCTCGTTTGTCTGGTTAGAAATATATCCTATGCGGTATCTGTAATCCTATGCGTAACGTTAAAAACCTCATCTATAAACCGTTCAGCTTACTTTATCTCGCTTTTCTAGCATTTATCCTGCTCACTATTGCTGGTTACTTCATCAGTTTTCTAAAGGGGATCCTTGTGGATGCCGTTGGGATCCCTCAGGAGTATTTTTGGGCTGTAACCTTTTTGAGTTTAATAGGTAGTTCAGTGAACTTCCCGTTATTCGTGTTAGAGAGTGTGAAACCGGTTACCTTGGTGGAGACCGTTGATATCTTTGGTGTCAAGCGGATGTTGCCGCATATTACCGAGGAGACCAATGAAACCGTTGTAATGATTAATCTAGGCGGTGCAGTGATACCTACCCTCATAAGCGCCTACCTATTACTGGTCTCCATACCATCTTGTTCACCGAACCTCTGGCTAACCTATTTGCAAACTCTAGTAGTGCTTGTAGTAGTAATATCCACGACACATCAGAGCGCACAGATAGTAGAAGGACTGGGAATAACAACTCCCGCTTGGGGGCCTCCCACAATGACAGCCTTCGTAGTCTTTCTCATAAACTATTTCACGCCTGTTAGCTGCGCTACCCAGATCGCCTATATTGGGGGAACCTTGGGGGCGTTGATTGGCGCTGATTTGATGAATCTTGGGAAGATAGCGGGTGTTGGACCCGTTGTGAGTATTGGTGGTGCTGGTACCTTTGACGGGGTCTATCTTACTGGGTTAATGTCCGTGTTGATAGTTTTATTATTGGGATAAAAAAAGGAGGCTATGCCTCAATTATTTTCAGTAGGTTTTCACCCATGATCTTCTCATAATCAGATGAGCCAAGTTTAGAGATAGCGGCTGCCCGTATCTCTACCTCAAGGCTTCCCAGAGGCGCGTCTGAAGTGAAGATTAGTCTATCGACGGGGAAGTTCATCTGTTTTCGTTGGAAAGAGAGCACTGGGAACGAGTAGGTCATCAGGTAGAGGTTATCCACAGTCATAGCTGCATCAGTGGCTCGGTGGGTCATGTTGGTTACAAAGTTCACATCAGGGTGTTTCGCTACGTATCTTGCCACGTTTTCCGGTGGACAAAATATAGAGTCTCCTGAGTGAATATAGACTGGGGCACCGTGTTCTCTTGCTTTTTCTATCACTGGGTCTGTTAATGGTCCGCCTATCCCGTAGCCGTCATGGGTTGGGCTAATCTTTACTCCTTTGAAGCCATCCCTTAGAGCTACGTCCACTTTCTCCACAACATCTTCGATGAAGGGATTCGCATGGTAAAGTGGAATGAGTCGCTTTGTGTTCTTCGTTGCCTCCGCTACTGTTTGATTTGCCTTGTCGTAGTATGGTCCCGGTGGAGGAGCGACAACTATGCTTGTATCTATGCCTTGTTTTTCCATGTTGGCGATTATAGTTTCCTTGGTTTGCTCCATGTAACTGGATTTTCCGAGGAAGATCTGTTCATCAATTATCATGATTTTACCTCCCAGTCAAGTAGATTTGCCATGTTTTCACCTAGCACCATGCGTCTCTCCTCCTCGCTGATATTAGCCACCTTAATCTTCAGTAACTCGATCTCAGGGACACCAAAGGGAATATCAGAGCCATAGATCACCCTGTCTGCTCCGACTCTGTTTATCGCTCGTTCGATGTTCTTGTGGCTTCTGAACGATGTGTCCAGTATGATGTTGTCGAACCATCGCGCAACACATATAGCGTCCTCGTAGAGCCGTTTCCCCATATGTCCGATTATGAGGTTTAGGTCTGGGAAATAATCCGCTAGATCACCTACTGGTGTCGGCTGGGCGAATCCATAGGTATCTGGTTCCCCTGTGTGGATCAGTATGGGTAGGTCCAGTTTTGCGGCTAGTTCCGCTATTGGGAATACGATGTGTTCATCGTTGATAGCAAAAGCCTCATTTCTTGGGTGGAATTTGATGCCCCTGAAGCCCTGAGCCTTACAGTCTCTTATGCTCTGTAGAGCGTTTTCCTGTAAGTGGGGGTTTACACGTACGAATCCTATGATTCTGTTGGTTTTCTTCATGATTTCTGCGAGAAACTTGTTCGCCTCATCGTAGGTTCTGTCTTTACCTATTGACGAGTAGGGTGCACAGGTTACAACCGCGTCGATCCCGTTGTAATCCATTATCTCTGTGAAGTCTTCTATTGTGTTAGGTGGAAGCCCTTTACCGGGTCCAGCGAAATGAGTATGCCCATCAATCACTACCATTTATCATCGTTTGAATAATGGGCAATTGAAAATATAGGTGAATCGAGAAAAGGAGGACTAGGCTATCAGGCTATTGCTGTCCTTGTTTTTGTCCCAGAAGATCGTAGCCTTTTGATAGCTGCTAGACTTGACCTTGTTGAAGGCTCGCTTGAAGTGGTCCATGTCTACCTTCAACTCGTCCTTGTGCTCCATAGCCTCTTTAGGGTCACTGTACTTCTGGAGGTGCTCGTGGATGGCTATCTGGCTCGCTGCTTGGCACGTTGCTGCGATGTCTGCTCCACTGTAGTTCTCCATCTGTTCAGCTAGCTTGTCCATGTCGATGTCCTCGGCTAGGGGCATTCCCCTTGTGTGTATCGCTAGGATAGCCTCTCTCGCATCCTTGTCTGGGTTAGGTATGTAGAGTATCCTGTCGATTCTGCCTGGACGCATCAACGCTGGGTCCACCATGTCTGGACGGTTTGTAGCTGCGATAACAACTACATCCTTTAGGGACTCCAAGCCGTCAAGCTCGGTGAGTATCTGGCTTACAACGCGTTCAGTCACATTACTACCAAGGTCTCTACCACGAGGGGGCACGATGCTATCGACTTCATCGAAGAAGACTATACAGGGGGCTGCCTGTCTTGCCTTTCTGAAGACCTCTCTGACGCCCCGCTCTGATTCCCCTACCCATTTGCTGAGTAGCTCTGGTCCCTTAACGCTGATGAAGTTGACCTCGGACTCGGTTGCCACCGCTTTTGCAATCAGTGTTTTTCCTGTGCCGGGTGGTCCGTAGAGCATGATGCCCTTTGGGGGGCTGACGCCCGAGTAATCGAAGAGCTCTCCGTATTTGAGGGGCCACTCGATGGCTTCACGTAGCTCTTGTTTTGTGTCTTCTAAGCCACCTACGTCTGTCCATTGTACATGGGGGGACTCGACAAGTACCTCACGCATGGTGCTTGGAGGCACTTCACGTAGGCTGTTCTCGAAGTCGTCCATGGTGACGGTGATCTTGTCCAGTAGATCGGCTGGGATGCTTTCCTCGTCTAGGTTTATCTCGGGGAGTATCCGTCTGAGTGCTCCCATGGCTGCTTCTTTTGCTAAGGCTTCTAGGTCTGCGCCTACGAAGCCATGGGTTCTTGAAGCGATGTTTTCAAGGTCCACGTCTTCGGCCAGTGGCATTCCACGTGTATGTATATGCAGTACCTGTAGGCGGCCATTTCTGTCTGGTAAACCGATCTCGATCTCTCTGTCGAATCTGCCGGGGCGTCTGAGGGCTGGGTCTATGGCGTTGGGTCTGTTGGTTGCGCCGATGACTACTAGTTGTCCTCTGCTCTCCAAGCCGTCCATGATGGTTAGTAGCTGGGATACGATTCGTTTCTCTACGTCGCCGCTGACTTCTTCTCTTTTAGGTGCGATGCTGTCGATCTCATCTATGAAGATGATGCTGGGGGCGTTTTCCTCGGCTTCCTTGAATATCTCCCTGAGGCGTTCCTCGGATTCTCCGTAGAACTTGCTCATGATCTCTGGTCCACCGATGTGGTAGAAGTTGGCGTTTGTTTCGTTAGCTACTGCTTTTGCTAGTAGGGTCTTACCTGTGCCGGGTGGTCCGTGTAGTAGTACTCCTTTGGGGGCTTCTACGCCTAGTCTTTCGAATAGCTCTGGGTGTTTTAGTGGTAGCTCGATCATCTCGCGTACGCGGCTGATCTCTCGGTCTAAGCCTCCTATGTCTTCATAGGTTACCTTGGGTATGTTGCCTGTTGCTTGTTTGGGTGCCTTGTCTGTGAACTGTATCTGGGTGCCTCTGTTGACGATCACTACGTCTGCTTTTGGCTCGACTTTTGTGATCATTAGGTCTACCCTGCGTCCCATGATGTTGATGGTGATGCTGCTACCCTGTGTGACTACTCTGCCCTCCATTAGTTGGGCTAGGTATCCTTCTGCTCCTACGATTCTGAGGGGCTCGGTTGGGTACAATGTGAGGCTTGTTGCTTGTTTTGCCTCTACTTTGCGTACGTTTACTCTTTCATCTATTCCGACGTTCGCGCTGCTTCTGATGAATCCGTCTATCCTGATCAAGCCTCTGCCGTATTCTACGGTTTGGCTTGGCCAGACTTTTGCGTAGGCTTTCTTTTTTCCTGTGATCTCGATTACGTCGCCGCTTTGCCATCCTTGATCCTGTATGACTTTGGGGTCGATTACGGCTATTCCTCTGCCGACTAGGTTCTGGGGTGCTTCTGCGACTCTAAGTGTGATTTCTGACAATTTTTTTCCTCCTAAAAATAGAATAACTGGGGTTAGTTGACTTGGATGTCCACGCCTTCTGGTGTAGGTGCTTCCAGTAGCTTTAACGTGATGCTGTCTCTTAT
>CALGBN010000297.1 GCA_937877765.1 Candidatus Bathyarchaeota archaeon
AGATCTACACCGTCTAATTCGTCGGCAGCGTCAGATGTGTATAAGAGACAGCGTAAGGAGGCAACAATTAGTTGTCCAAGAAAGACCTTAACATAAAATTTGATGAACTTTCATCTGCTCTAGGAACTTTCAAAGGTTTACAGATTAGTATAGGAAAAATAATTGACGAGGAATGGGAAGAACCAATGGGTCCTACCCCCTTCCCATCAGTTGGTACCTTACGAGACTGGGATAGAAAACTTCTCGAAAGATACAAGCCATATTACATGCCAATCTGTGATCTTTGTTGTCTATGCACCTTTGGAAAATGTGATCTTACAGGCGACAAGAAAGGAGCCTGTGGACTTACCCAAGCTGCTCAACAGTCACGTGTTGTATTGATTTCATGTTGTATAGGCGCTTCTACTCACTGTGCACATGCAAGGCACATGTTGGATCATCTGCTTGAGGAGTATGGGCGCGATACTGAATTAGATGTAGCATTAAACACCAACGTTGAAGCGCCTCATATCCGTCTCGTATGTGGTTATAAACCTAAAACCATAGGCGACTTAGAGGAGGCATTGGATTATGTCGAGACCCAGATAGTCCAATTAGTTGCATCAGCACATACTGGACAGGAAGGAGACGCCATTGATTTTGAGTCCAAAGCTTTCCATGCAGGGATGCTTGACCATGTCGCCATGGAGGTAGCCGATATCTCCCAGATATCCACTGTAGGGATGCCAAAGGGTTCTTCTGAAGCTGGAATGACTACTATGGGGTTTGGTGCTATAGATACAAGTAAGACTGTGATCATGTGTATCGGTCATAATGTGCTACCAAGTGTAGATATTATAGATTACCTGATGGAGCATGACTTATTTGAAAAAGTAGAAATTGGTGGTTTATGCTGCACAGCCCTAGATAACAGCAGATACGATAATCGAGCAAAGATCATGGGGCCAATCTCATGGCAGATAAGATATGTACGTTCAGGAATACCTGACGTTGTTGTTATCGATGAGCAATGTTTACGTACCGACATAGTTGATGAAGCAGCGAAGATCGGGGCGCCTGTCATTGCTACTAGTGAAAAAAGTATGATGGGGCTACCGGACCGCACACACGATGATGCAGATGAGATTGTAGCTGACCTTGTTTCTGGTCGTCAGAAAGGAGTGCTAATCATTGAGCCGAGAAAGGTCGGAGAGGTTGTAGTAAAAACAGCATTAGCTGTATCCCCGAAAAGAACAGAGTATAAAAATCCATCAATCAAAAGCCTTCTAGAAGGTTTAGATAGATGCCGAGGATGCGCTGAATGCATTGCAGCATGTCCAAACAACCTACCCGTTATGGAGGCTGTTAAAGCAGCTGAAAATGGAGACCTTAAACAACTTGAAAGGCTACAGCCACTCTGCGTTGGATGCGGTCGCTGTGAAAGCGCTTGTCCAGAGCATTTACCTCTCTTGAGTTACATGTATGCTGCTTCCTCTGAATCATGCAAGGGAGAATGTTACAATGTAAGGGTCGGTAGCGGTGCTATTACCGATGTTGAGATCAGAGAAGTCGGTAAAGGCATAGTCTTTGGCGAGATACCTGGTATAGTCGCGTTAGTTGGATGCGCTAACTATCCTAATGGCGGAAGTGAGGTTGCAATGATAGCTGAGGAGTTCCTTAAACGTAGATTCATAGTACTGGCTACTGGATGCTCCGCTATGGACTTGGCTTCACTTGTAGATGAGGAAGGCCAGAATCTTTATGACCGGTATCCGGCTGTCTTTGACGCCGGTGGATTGCTCAACATCGGAAGCTGTGTATCAAACGCCCACATCACGGGTGCTACCATCAAGATCGCTAATATCTTCGCCAAGAGACCTCTCAGAGGTAACTACGAGGAGATCGCAGATTATGTATATAACCGAGTTGGAGCTGTAGGAATCTCTTGGGGCGCAATGAGTCAGAAAGCATCAAGCATCGCATCAGGATGCTGGCGTCTAGGAATCCCGGTAATTGTGGGTCCACATGGTTCAAAGTATAGGCGCAATCTGCTTGGAGCGAAAGACAAGGATGAAGACTGGGTTACCATTGATGCTCGAACTGGACAAGATATGTATGTTGGTCCGACACCAGAGCACTTGTTCTACTCAGCCGAGACTGTTGAAGAAGCCATAGTTATGACAGCCAAGCTCTCTATGAGACCCAACGATACCACCAAAGGACGAGCTGTAAAACTCAGCCATTACATAGACCTGAGTAAAAAATACTACGGTGGGTTACCCGATGATCTCGAATTATTCGTTCGTAGGGAAGCGGATCTGCCCTTCACTATGAAAGCGGAGATGCTTGAGCACTTGAAGGCGAAGGGATGGGTTGAGGATAAAATCGGTATGCCCGATCCAACTCTGGTAGATCGTATGGTCAGGAGGCGCGAGTAATGTCAGCCAAAATGAAGAGAGGTCAGACCGGGATGGTCGGTGGACCCCTTCAAGCCAATATATTCCCCACTGTTGACGTAGCAGCCAATCTCATAAAAAAAGCAAAACGTCCTCTATTTGTTGTTGGATCTAAGGCGACAGAGCAGAAAACCAAGGATGGAGACATCATTGATTCAGCGATCCGGGCAATGAAAAACAAGAAACTAACAGTGGTTGCTACGGGTCACCTTGTTGGGGAGTTCAGGAAACGTGGCGTTGAAGACGCTAATAGTATGCCTTTAATTGTTTTAGGCAAGTATCTGAGCGATTCTGAGTGGAAGGGATTTGATGGAGAAGGTCAGTACGATACTGCTGTCTTTGTAGGCTATCCCTACTATATGGAGTGGCTCGTAGAATCGGGTCTTAAAAATTTCACAAAGCTGAGAACCATCAGCCTTGATCGCACATTTCAGCCAAACGCTCAATGGAGTCTCGGCTGGATGCCAGAACCCGACTGGATAGAGGCGTTAGATAAAATAGTATCAAGTTTAGAGGAGGAAGCATAAATGTCGATGTTTGATGATATCCCGGTAGATATTGGAATAATCTACGAGGGAGAAAGAATACGTGGCCGTGAGATGCAGGTCGAGCTCGGAGGTCCTAGAGAGGAATATAAATTCGAGCTAGTTCAGGCAAAGGAACTCGATGAGATTGAGGATGGCAAGATTACCATAATTGGACCAGACTTGCCTGATATCAATCCGGGAACAAATATAGCCTTCGGGATGATAATAGATGTAGCTGGAGCTGAAATAGAGAAAGACCTTGAAGGCGTCATCGAAAGGCGTCTGCACGAGTATGTAAACTTCATAGAGGGATTCATGCATCTCAACCAGAGATATGATATCCAGATGAGGTTAAGTAAAAAGAGCTTCGAAAAAGGATTCAACTCACTAAACCTCTTTGCTGAGGTACTATTCAGGCTTTACAAGAGCGAGATGAATTTCATAGAGAAGATACAGATTGCCTTCATCACAGACCCAGAAAAAGTCAAGGAAATGTACCCCGAGGCGATGGAGATTTACGAGGCAAGGGACGCCCGTGCTAGAGGTATGAGCGACGACGAAGTAGATGTATTCTATGGCTGCAGCCTTTGTCAGAGCTTTGCACCCACACACCTCTGTGTCATAACACCGCAGCGGTATGCCAACTGTGGAGCCATCAGCTGGTTCGATGGTAGGGCTACGGCCAAAGTAGACCCCAAGGGACCCGTTTTCGAGATACCGAAAGGCAAGTTACTCGATGCTTTAACAGGTGAATACGAGGAGGTAAACAGGGTAATCCGGGAGAAGAGCCTCGGTGAGATCGAGCGAGTACAACTGTACACAGGCTTCGGTTACCCTCATACCAGTTGTGGCTGTTTCGAGGCCTGCGCCTTCTATATACCCGAGGTTGATGGTTATGGAATAGTACATAGGAACTATAAGGGTCAGACCATTAATGGTTTGGACTTTGTAACCATAAGTGACCTCACTGCAGGTGGTAGACAGGTGGATGGATTCCATGGACTCGGCATCGAGTACATGAGGAGCCCCAAGTTCATGCAGGCTGATGGAGGATGGGATAGGTTCGTATGGATGCCAGTCGATATTCGTGACAGGATCGTTGACTATATGCCAGAGGATATTGTGCCCAAGATTGCCACAGAGGGGGATGTCTCAACACTAGACGAGCTTAAAACATGGCTAAAGGATAAGGAGCATCCAATAGTAGAGCGCTGGGTAGAGGAACCGGTAGCAGAGCCAGAACAAGCACAGGTGCCCCAACAGATGGCTCAACCTCAGATGCCTATGACTGGATTTACTGTTCCCAGTCTTGAGATTCCTGCAAGTGCATTACCCATTCAGGGCTTGCCTCAGGGAGTCGCCTTCAAGATCATATTGAAGAACGCCAAGATCAAAGCAGAGAAACTAATCATAAAGGCAGAAAAGGAGTGATCCGTGTGCCCAAGGAAAAGAAAATCAACCTACCCATTAGCGCCGATATTCTAGAGCGCCTAGCCAAGTTCCAGGAGATCGAGCTCCAAGACGTTGACATCGAGTTCGAAGAGATCGAATTAGACCTCGGGACCGGCGGAGGTGGAGGGATAAACTCTGGCGTAATGAGCAGGATGGCTTACGAGTTCGCCCAGATAAGAGACTCAACAAACAGATTGACATATCTATTAGGTGGAGGAGCTATTCCAACCACTGGATATGCTCAACAAGCTGTCCAACCTCAACAGGTAACACAGGTAGCTCCCTCTAGAGTTCTGCCCACGGAATTGATTACAGCAAAGACAAGCATCCCCCAAGGGGATTACTCTGGTGAGGTAGTTGAGGTAAGGCTTGGAGCAACAAAGTCTGAGGGAGGAACTCGGGGAAAATCATATGTGATTGGTGGCCAGACGACGCCAGCATATTATAACTTCCAAGTCAAACCCAAGAATAGACCTGTTCTAGCCATGGATGTCTTTGACTGGCCAAAGGTTCCCCTATCCAAGGCTGTCAAGATGCATTTCCGCCCAGTTTTGAACGATGTAGGTGAATGGGCGAGGCTCTGTGTTGATAAGTTTGGAGCAGAGATGATTAACATACATTTGCTCACAATCGATCCTTTGATAGAGGATGCGTCACCAAAGGCGGCTGTAAAAACTGTTGAGAATGTGCTTCAAGCAGTAGATGTACCCGTCAGCATTGGTGGTTGTGGTGATCCTCAGAAGGACCTTAAAGTCTTTACTGCAATCTCTGAGCAGATCGAGGGTGAGAATCTGTTGATTAACTCAGTTACACTGGATATGGATATAGAGAAATCCGGAGAAATGATCCGTGATCACAATAACACAGTAATCGCCTTCACAAGCATGGACGTCAACAAGGCAAGAGAACTAAATAGGAAACTCTACGACTTTGTACCCAAGAATCAGATACTAATGGACACCACCACTGCAGCTTTGGGATACGGACTAGACTATGCATTCACAGTGATGGAAAGATGTAGATTAGCCGCTCTAAAGGGCGATCCTGAGTTAAATCATCCAATGTCCAGTGGAACCACAAATGCTTGGGCAGCCCGTGAGGCTTGGATGAAGATGGGCCCAGAATTTGATCCAAGAGAACTCCGTGGACCAATATGGGAGACAATAACAGGTCAGACCCTACTGCTAACAGGGATAGATTATTTCATGATGATGCACCCGGCAGCGGTAAACGCCCTCAAGGTGATGATAGACGGCTTAATGAAAGGCGAAAAACCCAATCAACCAACGGACTGGGTCAGCATAACTGTAGGAGGTAACTAAAATGCCCGCAAAAGAACTCAGTCCAATAGAGATCTACAAGCTCCTACCTGGAACAAGCTGCAAAGAATGCGGAGAAACAAACTGCATGGCTTTCGCCGCCAAACTAGTAAACAGAGAGGCTACCCTTGAAGAGTGCAAACCCTTACTTGAGGAGAAATATGCAGATAACTTCGCAGAGCTTTGGAGCTTGCTGAAGCCGGCTGTTAAAGCTGTTGAGGTTGGAGTAGGGGAGAATGCTATCACTATCGGTGGTGAGTATGTTCTATATAGACATGATTTCACCTACTTCCATCAACCAGCTATTGCTATTGACGTCACGGACGAGATGAGTGATGAAGAATTCGAGACAAGGATTCATGTCTTGAATGATTTTGCTTATAACTATATTGGCATGGATCTGACGCTGGATATGCTAAATATCAGGTGCACAAGTGGCGATCCTCAGAAATTTGCTGAGGCTGTGAAAAAAGCAGATGAACTAACTCGAAAACCATTGATGCTTGTTGCACATAACCCAGTGGTACTGGAAGCAGGTTTAGAGGTTGTTGGTGAGAAACGACCGTTGATTCATGGTGCTACCAAGGATAACTGGAAAGAAGTAGCGGAGCTTGCCCTAAAATACAGTTGTCCCGTAGTAGCTTACTCACCTAGTGATCTTGATACCCTCAAAAGTATAGCTCTGACCCTCGAAGAATACGGGATCAAGGATATCGCATTAGATCCAGGGACACAGCCAACAGAGTATATGTCAGTAAACACTGACACCTATACCATTCTTAGGTGGAACGCAATCAACGAGGAGGAAAAGGGACTAGGATACCCTTTGATAGGAGCACCAATGGCTGCTTGGGCGGTTGAAGAAGAAGACCCGGTGTTGAATGAGTGGAACGAGGCCGTGATCGCAGGAGTATTGACAGCCAGATTTGCAGACCTCTTGGTGATTCATGGAATAAGTGGATGGTCCCTATTACCCCAAATAATCCTACGTTCTAACTTGTATACTGATCCAAGGAAACCTGTCTCAGTTGAACCCGAGTTAGTAATCATGGGTACTCCAGATGAAAACAGCCCAGTACTACTGACGACAAACTTTGCCTTAACCTATTATACTGTGGCTAATGACATTGAGAACGCGAAAATCAATGGATATCTACTGGTTGTTGATAGTGAGGGAATGAGTGTAGAGAGCGCTGTTGCAGGTCGTAAGATGACTGCTGAATCAGTCGCTGAAGCCATCAAGGATTTCAAGGTCGAAGATATGGTGAAACATAGAAACATCATCATACCCGGAAGATCAGCAAGACTCAGTGGCGAAATACAGGAAGAAAGCGGCTGGAGTGTATCAGTAGGACCATTGGACTCCTCTGGGATACCATCCTATCTCTCTGAGAAATGGAATCCTTACCCTGAGTGACCCCATTTGATATAACTATCTGGGGAGCCTGCTCCCCCGATGATTATTCTTTGGTGAGAATTTTTTCCTTCAACTTTTTCAAGAATACCCTTGTATTTTATCTCCTCTCCAGCTTTGAATAGGCTACCATAGAGGCCTTCGAATGATACTATCTCTGTAATCTCAGGATTTGAATCCTCTATCGCGTAAATAGCTGGTAAGAAAATTGATTCACTTGAATCAGTAACCACAGCAGAGCCAGAGACCACTCCAACTCTATTATACATATTTTCTCCATAAGTCTCAAGAATCTCGTTGTCCCGTCTTGTCGGATGTACAGAGAAGTAAGTTTCCTCAAAATATCCATAATTCCAGCGTTTTTCAGCAATTCGGATGAGGGCTTCTGAAGATAGCCCATGTTTATAAATTCTATTTTGGACCCATTCTCCTCTCTCCCCTTCAGAGATACCTCTGATCTCACCTGTTTTCTTTAGTTCCTTAATCGCATCAATCAATCGATATGATTCACGTAAACCATAAACCGTTAGATCAATATCGCTAAACGTTGGATTATGTGTCCGAGTTAGTATACTGCCAGTTACTCCAAGTGAGCCCTCGACATCAGTAGTTTCTTCAAGTATCTTCGCTAATCGAAGTAGTTTTTCTTCTAATAGATCCTTTGCTCCATTTTTCTTGATGGTATTCAATCGGTTTTTTGGTTGGTAATATTTTTTCACCTTGGAGCTTGGTACCCATGATATCTCGATGTTTCTAACTGGACAATGGAGAATGTGTTCTGGGTGCTCTATTTTGAGCCAATCGTATGTGTTTTCCACCTGTGAGACTTTATAATAGGGGATGCTTCGTGTGTATCTTGTCCCTTCTCTTTCCCATTTTCCATCATCAGAAGGTATGTATTTGAGGTAAGCAGTATAACCATCATTCGGATGCAGGTAGCCGACGACACAAAATAATAAACCATCCGTAGTCTCGATGAAATCCCTGTCCTTCGGCTTCGTATCCAGTCACTCCAGCTTGGATAAAACGTGTTCAACGAGTCTCTTGGCGATATCGATCTCGGTTACTGTTTGAAGTCCTTCCCACCCTGGTGTGCTGTTCAGTTCTATCACATAGATAATATCATCAGATACGATTACATCAACACCTGTGTATTCAAGTCCGAGTTTCCGAGATGCTTCTAAGCATATTTTTTTAATTTTTTCGCTTGGTTGATATTTTTGGGCTTTTCCACCTGCACTGATGTTCGTCTTCCAGTTATCAGAAACCCGCCTCATTGAGGCTACCACCTCATTCCCTATTACAAATACCCTGATATCAGCGCCATTGTGGGGTACAAACTCCTGCAAGTAGTAGACGCTCTTTGTCATCTCGAGCGCACGGAATACGCGGTAAGCAACGTCCTCACTAGTTATCCTTGTAATGCCCATCCCGAGTGAACCGAATAATGGTTTGACTACAATATCTTCTCCGAGTTCTTTGAATACCTTCATAGCTTCGCGAAAGCTCTCGGTAACGATGGTTTTTGGCGTGTTAATACCTGCATCCTCAAGTAAGGCAGAAGTATAGTACTTGTCAACAGCTTTCTCGATGCTAGCAGCAGGGTTAAAAACCTTTACACCCATCTCATCAAGTCTGTGAAGCGTATCCATGCGATAGAATACTTGCTCTGCTGTGCCCCCAGGAACTCGTCTGACTATTACTGCATCATAATCCTCGATTGGATAGTCTTTTATCGATAATCTGGGTTTGACGCCTATGGTTGCTTTCATTTTTGTTATTGGCAATAGATATGCTTCGGAGTTTTTTTTCTCTAGTTCACGTAGGAGGCGTTTGATGTGCCACTCGTTTCTATCCGTACCAATGATGCCTACCTTCAATGATGAGTCCTCTAAGCTACCAGTATCTCTGCGTTTCCGCTTACGGCTAAGTCTCCTCTATATCTCTTCATAGGTGTATCTATGAATTGCGTTGCAACTGATAGTCCAAGTTTCTCATATACCTCCTTTAGATAAAGCCTCATGAAAACTGGGGTGTACGTGGTATCCAACCTGTATGTTGGAAGCATATTCTCTACACCCCCAAAACAGGCGATGAATCCACCGTTTCCTTTAGCCTGTGCCCCTACTCTTTTACCAGTTTTACCGAAGATGAATATCTCTCCACCATTCATATGCACACCCGTAAAATCACCTGTATCCCCGAGCACAACGATCATTCCACGTCTCATGAAGGAACCCATCTCGCTACCAACTGAGCCAGTAACCGCAATACAGCCACCAGTCATACCTTCACTACTACCTCGATAAGCAGCCCCGAGAAGATTCCCCGCATCACCAAGTATCCGAATAAGTCCGCCTTTCATCTCGGCTCCAGCCCAGTCAAGGCAATTACCTTCTACTGTAATATCGCCTCCACTCATCTGGGCTCCAAGATGCATTCCTGCCCAGCCCTGTACTACTATTCTGCCGGCTGTCATCTTTGTGCCTATTTGTTTAATGTGTCGTGCGTCTCCGTCGATTACTATTAGTTGGTTTTCTGGGTCCTTGGCTACTTTACCCTGAGCATGAATGTATTCCTTCATCTCTATTTCTTCGTTACCGTAATAGATTGGCAGGTTTCTGATCTCTTGAAGTGTTTTACCTGCGAATACATCAGGTGATATTACGTCTGCTTCTATGGGAATGCTACTGAATCCTCTTGGAGTTAATACTATTCTCTTTATCATCTTAGACCCCTTCCAAACTTTCCCGTAAACTCATCTTGAACTTACCAAGCTTTCCCTCAAAGTTTACAGCAGTAATACTCTTGACGCCATCTACCTTTGTAGCTGCGTCAATTCCTAGTCCCATAGCCCGCTTCACTGAAGGCTCATCGAGTCCATTGAGAACAACCTCGATCACCGAGTTTACGTCTACTGGTATCTTGCTGTCCTTGAAACTGTTTTTTATTGATGGGCAGAATGGTGTGTTTGTGCTCGCCTTAAGGAAGGCATATGTTGAGCCTACTTTGCTTCCGCTCCTGCATAATCCCCCGGGGAAAGGTGTTACTACGTGGGGTACTTTTTTGATGGCTTCTATTGATGCTTCTGCTGCTTTCAACGTATTCTCTTCGGTGTCTCCCATTACCAGGA
>CALGBN010000298.1 GCA_937877765.1 Candidatus Bathyarchaeota archaeon
TTGAAGGAATCCATACTGGAGTGTTCTCTAATTGATCTAAAAGCTTATTGGAGGGGGTTAAAACAACAGGTTATTCGAAATTCTCTTTATTAATATTTAATACTGAACTGAGAACTGCTCCGCTAAGGATTTTAAAGCACTCCCGCGTTCCTTCAGGAACAGTTTGATGGACTCACAGAAATAGTATTCTCCGTAAAGTACTGTTTTTTGGCAGCCTCCATAGCAGTATTCAGTCCAGTTGCAGCTTTTACATTTCTCTTGTAGCCGCCGATTCTTCCTGAACTCGTTCATTTTCTCGCTTTGATAGAGTTTCTCGATTCCGGTCTCGTTGATGTTTCCCAGATGCCACTCTGTGTCAACGAAAAAGTCGCACGGGTAAGCGTCGCCGTTGTACTCTACTACTATGTATTCTCCGCATCTCCCGTTGAAAACACAGTTTGGTGTATTCCCTGTTACCATTCCAATCAGGATGTCCTCAAAATCTCGTACATACACCTCTGGTATATCCTTGACCCATTCATCGAACACCTCAATGAGGAACTTACCATATTCTTCTGGAGTGATGGAAAACTCCGCTACCTTACCATAAGAATTCAGCTCCATGCAAGGAATGAATTGAAGATGTTTATGCCCAGAACCTACAAGCCACCTATAAAGTTCACTGGGCTTTTTCACGTTGACGTCGTTAAGAAGAGTAAGAATATTGTATTGGACTCCTTTTTCCCTCAGTTTATCGAGACCACGGTTCACAGATGCATATGAGCCCTGATGGTTATGGAACACTCTGTATACGTCATGCGAAAGTTCAGGGCCGTCAAGACTGAGTCCCACTAACCAACCTTTTTTCTTGAAGAACTTTGCCCAATTCTCATCAAGCAAAACCCCGTTGGTCTGTATACTATTATTAACTGTTTGACCAGGATACCTATACAGTTCCTGTAACTCTACTGCCTTCTCGAAGAACTCCAGTCCCGCAAGCGTTGGTTCTCCTCCCTGCCAAACAAATGACACGCTTGGGGCACCAGTCATTAACGTCTCCTCAATCATCCTCGTTAGAGTTTCCTCACTCATTCTTGGATTTGTTTCAGGGTAGATACTGGATTTGGGTGAGTAAAAACAGTAAGCGCAGGCTAGATTACAGTCAGCCGATACCGGTTTGACCAATATTGTTTGAGGTGCATCAACTGACATGTTAGCTATTTTGCAGTTAATCCATATAACGTTTGAAATGCATGCCTGAGAAAAAGGGTATCCACGTGCGCTTTTAGGGATTAAGATTACCCTGTCTAAGGTGTTAAATTCTCAAACCAGTACCTATTTTCGTTGATTCTATGAAAGGAAAGAAGTTTCCCGAAGACTTTCTCTGGGGCACAGCCATCTCCGCATTTCAGGTGGAAATGGGCAGAGGTGAACCTAGTGACAAGACTGACTGGTGGGCTTGGGTCCACGATAAAGGAATACAAGAAAAAGGGATCACCAGCGGGGATACTCCCCTAGATGGTCCAGGTTTCTGGGAACTCTACGAGGAGGATTTCAGGCTCATAAAGGACGATTTAAGATGCCAATCCGTAAGGATGTCAATAGACTGGGGTAGACTGTTTCCTGAATCCACTGAGGACATCGGGGTTGATGTAACACTTGACGACCAGGGAAACGTAGTGACTGTGAACATAGAAGAGGAAGACATAAAGGCGCTATCAAATCTGGCGAAACAGAGCTCAGTAAGGCGTTACAGAGAGATACTGGAATCCGCTAAAAACCTTGGGCTGACAGTTATGCTGACTTTGTTCCATTGGCAGATCCCCCTGTGGCTCCATGATCCAATAGCGGTACACAAGGATATTCTCAGTACTGACAAAAGAGGTTGGTTGGATAACAGGACTCTGATTGAGTTCTCTAAACTGGTAGCTTTTATAGCACATGAGTATGGTGACATAGTTGATCTTTACAATACTATCAACGAACCTAGAATCATCAGCGAACATGGATATTTATCCGAGTGGTCTGAGTTCCCTCCCGGTAAATATGATGCCCAATTGTACCTGAAAGTCATGAAGAATCTAGCTATCGCACATGGGTTAGCTTACGAGCAAGTGAAGAAGTGGGACACAAAATCCTGTAGTAGTCTGGGTCCATGCACAGTTGGTCTCGTGCCCGTCCTCCAGGTCTTTACACCATATGACCCAATGGATCCAAAGGATGTTGAAGCAGCGAAGCTAATCGATTATGCATTCAACGAGTGGGGGTTAAACGCAGTCATCCACGGTGACTATGACATGAACTTGG
Source organism: Candidatus Bathyarchaeota archaeon (assembly GCA_937877765.1). Taxonomy (GTDB): domain Archaea; phylum Thermoproteota; class Bathyarchaeia; order TCS64; family TCS64; genus RBG-16-57-9. The sequence continues at coordinate 2,287 of CALGBN010000298.1, forward strand.
ATTATGTTATCCAACCAGAGGAACAGTTACCCCATCTGGTCAAAGGATGTGACTTTTTCGGGGTCAATTATTACAGTAGGTGGCACATCAAACACGTGAACAAAGGCGCAGTGCCTCTGGAGAACTTTAAACTCATGCCATGTGAGGGAGACTGCACCGATTATGGTTGGGAAGTATATCCAGAAGGAATCAGGGAGGTAGTAACGTGGGCATACGAGCGTTACAGGCGACCTATCTACATTACCGAGAACGGGATAGCTGACAAGGAGGGTGATCAGAGGAATAGATATCTTAAGGTTCACATCGAGAAACTTCAGCAGGCTATATCTGAGGGTGTTCCCGTCAAGGGATATTATCACTGGACATTGATGGATAACTTTGAGTGGAGTGATGGGTATAGGATCCGTTTTGGGTTGTACATGGTGGACAAGGAGTCTAAGAAGAGGATCCCGACTAAGACTGTTAAGTTGTATAGGGAGATAGCGGCATCCAACTCAACAGTCTAAGTTTTACGTGCCTAACAAACAAGAGCACCCCTCTAAACCTCCCTTTTAATCGATGATTTTATCCTCACATCTGTCTAAATGTAATCATGACTCAAACTGAAAACATCGATACTGTCTCTTATACACATCTCCGAGC
>CALGBN010000299.1 GCA_937877765.1 Candidatus Bathyarchaeota archaeon
CATGTTCCGTTATCTTCATGAGCGCGCTTAACGCGAGTTCTTGGTTCCTTCCGCCTTTTCCTGATCCTTTGACGGTCACGGTGGTTTCGCCTCCGATTATAAGTGCCCCTGGCTTGGTCACAGGGAGATCGTTTATGGCGAGGCTTCTAGCCAACCCGGCGTACACAGTACCAACATGGCGCGCCTCACCCTCAACAAATGTACTGAGGACTTCGGCATTGTAGCTGAGGTTCTCAGCCTTCTCGGCAGCGGCTTTCGCCGCTTTCAGGTTATTAGCTACGACAATGTTGTGAACGTTATCGAATACAGGGGATCCTGGTTTAGGTGTTTCATCAGTCTCACCTCTGAGCCCCTGCTCGATCCTCTTTTTCACAGCTGGAGTCACGGAATCCCAAACTCCATGTCTTTCTAGAACCTCGTGTGCCGTCTCGTAGGTAGAAGGGTCCGGCGCTGTGGGTCCAGAAGCAATTATGTCTAAAGGATCGCCAACGACGTCGGAGAGTATTAGGCTGACTACGGTCGCGGGATAACAGTTGGCTGCGAGCCTTCCCCCCTTGAAAGCTGAAACGTGTTTCCTGACCGCGTTCAGCTCGTTGATCGTAGCCCCTGAACTGAGTAACTTTTTCGTCACATCTTGGACATCTCCAAGGGAGACACCAGGGGCTGGCAACGTCATGAGAGAGGAGCCGCCGCCTGAAATAAGGGCGAACACCAAGTCTTTGGGGGAAAGGTTTGATGTGACGCTCATCATGTTTTGGACTCCCCTGACGCCCTTGTCGTCGGGGACAGGGTGGGAAGAAGAGTTAAGCTTAACCCGATTAACGCTGTATCTTGTTTCTGTGCCCCTTAATATGTTCACTACTCCTCCCTCTATTTTATCTCCGAGGACCTCCTCTAATGCCTCGGTCATGGGGCCCCCGGCTTTTCCCCCTCCCACTATCAGAACTCTATTTACATCGCTTAGGGGCTTGGTGAAGCCATCGACCACTATATTTCCCTCAACTATTTTCAGTTTATCCATTACAGCGTTTTTCGGGTCAACTGCGTTTAACGCAACCTCAAGTATGGTCAAAGCGTCATCCCGCATCTTTCGAAGTTTCTCTGTGGAGGCGTTTTCTAACAGCTGTTGACGGTTCTTAAACATGAAACCAACCTCAGATGAATGAGGTATACTGGAAGAAAGGAAAAAGTTTAGGGGCTACTCGCGGACAATGTACTCACTGGCCCTGGGCGGGTCGGGGCTCATGCCCTTTCTAGTCCTGATCTTCCTTATCAGGTCTAGCAACATGCTGTTAGGGACCGGCGACCAGTGATCGAATGTCATCTGCCAGAAAGCCGTCCCGCTGGTGGCGGCGCGCATCTCCTGGCTGAAGCCCAGCGTCTCGCTCACCGGCACCATGCCTGTGACGTTGACTATGGGGCCATCCTGTTCAACGCTGTGTATGCTTCCCCGTTTCCTGCTTAGAAGCCCTGTTACGTTCCCCATCTCGGTGGCGGGTACACGCACCTGTATCTTGTAGATGGGCTCAAGCAGAGTGGGATCGGCGCTGAGTATTCCCGCGAACAGCGCCTGTCGTACAGCGGGCATCATCTGAGCTGGTCCCCTGTGCACGGGGTCCTCGTGGAGCCTTATATCGACCATGTTGACGAGTAGGCCGCGGACTATCTCGCCTGCCAATGGCCCGCTTCCGAGGGCCCACTGGAATCCTCCGCTTATATGCTGCTTGACCTCCCTGAGACCCTGGATGCCGACGGTGGTGTCTATCATCATGTTGGCGTTCTCGTTGATGGCGAAGACCTGCCGCGCCTCGCGGAGGGTCCATCCCGCCTTCTCTCTGAGCACCTCCTCCCTGCGGCTGGAGCTGAGTATCTCGCTTAGCTCGCCGTCACGGATCAGCTTGACGAGTTTTTCGTCTAGAGGCTTAAAGGTGAAAAAGACCCTGTTGTGCTTGTTGGGGCTTTTACCCATGAAGGGGCCGGCTTCACATCTGATGGCCTCGCGATACACCACGGTAGGCTCGCTCTGTATTATATCGAGGTTGTACTGGCTCTTGATGTCCTTGACCGCGATCTCCAGGTGCAACTCGCCCATGCCTGCCATTAGGTACTCGCCGGTCTCTTGGTTGATGGTGGTCACGAGGTTGGGGTCCTGTATGTTCATCTTCTGGAGTGCGTCGATGAGACGCGGTAGATCCGTGGGCTTCTTTGGCTCAACAGCAATGGTTAGAACCGGGTCTGAGACGTACTTTATCGACTCAAAGGGCGTCGCGGTATCTTTGATGTCGTCCGATACTATCGTCTCTCCTGCTCTTGCTTCGCTCAGACCCATGAGGGCAACTATGTTACCTGCCGGTATTTCGTCTACAATCTCGCGGTAGGCGCCCATGTAGATGCTTACCTGCTGGGCTTTAGCCCACTTCTCCGCGCCTACCAGGTTTAGGTTGTCTCCTCTCCTAATGGTTCCGCTGAACACGCGTCCGGTGCTTATCACACCGGCTTGAGGGTCGATTATTACGTTGGATATGCATATGACGAGGGGGCCGTCTGGGTTGACGGCCAGCATGTTCTTACCCATTACGGAGTCTTCGTCTCCTTTCCAGATGTGCCTTATCCTCCTAGGCTGGTGTTCCTTAGGGTTGGGAAGCAGGTGCACGGCCATGCCAAGAATG
>CALGBN010000300.1 GCA_937877765.1 Candidatus Bathyarchaeota archaeon
ACCCCAATGGTTCATCAAGCGCAAAGGCAGAGCCATGAGCCTGGTAAGCGTCTTCGGAGCCATGAGCATGGCAACATTCCCAGCCATGAACATCTGGCTAATACAACGATTCGGATGGCAGAACGGATGGAGAACATGGATGATAGTCGCTTGGCTAGTCGTAGCACCTATGTTCTACTTGTTCATCAGAAATAGACCAGAAGATGTGGGTCTCTATCCTGATAATGAGGTACCAGTCGAAGAAACAGGAGAAGTAACAATAATAGAGGAGAAAGCTTGGACGTTACAGGAAGCTTTGCGGACCAGAAGCTTCTGGCTCGTCAACTATGTCACCGTCATACCATCAGCCATAGTCACAGGCTGCGTTTTCCACCAAATATCCATACTTGGATAATCAGGGTTATCCCCTGAGACAGCCGCATTAATCAGCACATTAACCAGCGTGATAAACCTACCAATAGCCCTCTTAGCAGGAGGACTAGCAGACAGATACCCGTTAAGATATTTGATGTCAATAAACCAAGCCTTACTGTTGGCCATGGTAGCAGCATTATATTATGCCGATTCATTGACTCTCGTCATTGTCTATGGAGCATTCATGGGCATAATGATGGGCATGCAAGCCATAGTACGAGGCGTAGTCTGGCCCGAATACTTTGGAAGAAGACACCTGAGCACCATCAGAGGGGTCAACATGATGGCCGGCGTAATAGGCTCAGCCCTCGGACCACTACCCTACGGATACGCCTACGACCTATTTGGAGGCTACTCAGAGGTGCTTCTAGCATCAATGATATTCCCCCTCATAGGGATACTCTTCGGATTCCTCGCGAAAAAACCAGAAAAGATGGATTAAATCCATTTTACAACCGGCGGCTTCTTAACAGGCATTTCAGGAGCCTTATCTGGATAACCAAGAATAACGGGGCCATAGATTTTCTCGCCTTCACCAAGCTCTAAAGCCTCAACGATCTCGGAGTTATCAAGAACCTGAGCACCAAAATAGAGGTAACAACTTCCCAAGCCTAAGCTTGTAGCCGCGAGCATCATATTCTCGGTAACCATGGCACTATCAATTGGCCCTTGTCCTATCACGAATACTACACAGGGAGCCTCATAGTAGACGGGATCTTTCATCTCTCCATAGTGTTTAACCGACTCATAATGTTCCGGATTGTTCTTCTTGATGTTATCAAACACCTTTTTCCAGTTAGCAAAGGCAGTCTCGTAGAGCTTACCACGCATTTCAGGATCAGTGACGACCACAAAACGCCAAGCTTGACGGTTATTCCCAGTGGGAGCATAGTTACCAGCCTCGATAACCTGTTGGATTATTTCCTGTGGTACTGGATCAGCTTTGTATGATCTAACACTTCGCCTATTCTTGATGTTCTCTAAAACTGGGTTCATACCCTAGATAGAAGCCCCTAGAATAAGAAATCTACGAGGAGATACGCCTAAACCCAGAGTATACATTAAACCTTTCCCCACGTACAAATCCAATTAATGTCATACCAGAAGCCTGAGCAATACATACACCACTACACATAGGCGCCGAGACACTGCACATCACAGGAAAACCAGCAAAAGCGGCCTTCAAAACCATCTCACCGCTAAGCCTACCACTAGTCACAAGTAACGACTCACCTAGATCAAACCCACCATCCAAGGCAAGTCCAACAACCTTATCCAAGGCATTAAACCTTCCAATATCCTCAGCAAAAACATATCCCAAATCACTGTGATGGATTAAAGCCGAGTGTGTTCCCCCTGTTTGATTAAAAACATTGCAGGAATCATTGAGAAGCTTCATAGATTGAAAAATTTGGTCAGATGTAATGAAATCAAGTCCATAGTTCTCATCTAGTTCTATTTCCTCATCCCGGTAGGTACCTTCAAGAATACTAAGCCAGTTTTCCCTGTGGGTCACTGGATCAAAATCGTCTCTCAGTTGAACATCAACCGTATAGTTTACCCATTTAATTGACTGAATATCACCTGCATCATTGATGATGTTACTTGTCTTAAGATAACCAAAAATAAACTCATCAAGATACTCCTCGTATACCATCATCTCAGAAATAGGAATACCATTTACCCTAATTTGTACAAGAACATCATCAACCACCTCATCCTCAAAATACTCGGCAACACCAGAATCAAACCTGAGAACACGCATAAGAAAACAAAAACCTCACCAGATAAAAGGATAAATACCGCGACCGATGTTCCAGACGGCATGGAGAGAGCACTACAAGCACTACTCGTATCAATATTCGTAGCAATGCTCGGACTCGGCGTTGTAAGCCCCATTATGCCACTATATGCAGAGTCACTGGGAGCAACCTACACACAAGTAGGATTACTAAGCAGCGCTTGGAGCATCTCCCGATTCATATTCTCAGCACCAGCTGGAAGACTAAGCGACACAATAAGCAGGAAAAAGGTCATCATGGCAGGACTCGGAGGCTATGCAGCAGTCTCACTCCTATACATCATCTCATGGAACTTCACATCACTACTCACATTCAGGTTCCTACACGGAATAGGCTCAGCAATGGCAATACCAGTCGCAATGGCATACGCAGCTGACCTCGCCCCAAACGGACAAGAAGGCAAATACATGGGCACAATGAACCTTGCAATGTTCGGCGGCATGGGCATGGGCCCTCTCATCGGCGGCTCACTTACAGATATGTTCAGTCTAAGCGCCCCATTCTACGTTATGTGTGCAGGAACAGCCATAAGCCTACTCTTAATACTGGTATTCCTACCGGATACACCCCCCACAAGAGGAACAGGTAAAGAAAAAGCCAAACCCAGCTTCAGAAAAATACTAATCAACCGAATACTTCTCGCCAACTTTGTTTTCAGAACAGTCAACAGCATTGGAAGAGGTGCTATTTTCGGGTTCCTCACAATGTACATATCAACAACGATTGCAGATGGAGGACTTGGTCTTTCAGTTACAATGGCGGGAACTGTAATCTCCTTTGGACAGCTATCAAACGCAGCGTTACAACGACCCTGTGGAGTGCTCGCAGACAAATATGATAAAAATAACCTAATCGTACTTGGGGGCATACTCAGTGCCTTAGGAATGGCTGGATTTCCATTGTCAACAACATTCTGGCACCTCATGACATCACGGCTCATCTTCTCACTTGGAAGCGCCCTCATGACCCCAGCGATGAGCGCTATTGAAGCTATAGAAGGGCGAAAATATGGCGTAGGAACCACCATGAGTGTTATGCAGAGTAGCATGAGCCTTGGGAACATGGCAGGACCACTCCTCTCAGGCATACTAGCCGACATGTTCAGCCTACGACCAATCTTCTACATGGGCACAGGCATCAGCGTGATAGGGTTAATTATATACATCATAATAAGACCAAGAGGAATCAAAATCACCGAGTCCGTTGAAGAGTTATAACCAACCACTCAACAGAAATAACCATGAGTATCCCCCTTACTAGCGAAGAAAAAGCCTACTATGCTCGCCAAATCACAATGAAAGGCTTCGGGGAAAAGAGCCAAACATATCTTAAAAACAGCAAAGCATGTATTACAGGACTTGGAGGACTAGGAAGCCCAATAGCCACACAGTTAGCAGCTATGGGCGTCGGCTACCTAAGAATCATAGACCATGATACAGTTGATCTCACAAACCTCCACAGACAACATCTCTATAGCATCGACTCGGTAGGCGAACCCAAGACCGCGGTGGCTGCTGAGAGACTCAGAAAACTAAACCCATACATCGAGATTGAAGCTATAAACACCGAAATAGCTCCAGATAACGCAGCTAATCTAGTGAAAGACATGGATATTGTAGTTGATGCCTTGGATGCTATGGCTCCAAGATATGCGATAAACAAAGCCTGTGTAGACCTTGATACACCGTTTATTCATGGAGGAGTCATAAGGCAAATCGGCACAATAACAACAATAATTCCACATAAAACGCCATGTCTAGAATGCTTCAAAGGCGGAATAGACGACTCCAAGCTACCAAGCAATGCAAGCCAAGGTGTCCACCCATCAATAATCAATATAATTGCCAGTATACAGACAAGCGAAGCCATCAAAATATTAACGAGAAAAACTCCATCATTACCGGGACGACTTCTATTCTTCGACCTAGAAGACCTCACAATGGAGTTCATAGATATAGCTAAACAAGACAAATGCAAAATATGCGGCTAAAAAAAGAGAGAAACTAAAGCCCCGAAATCTCTACCTGAGCGGAAGAGGACTTTATTACGTCCTGAATTCCTTCGACCAGTATCTTTGCGGATATGTCGCTAGTCTCTATTAGATGTGTTTCACCTTTTTGTATGTGGTCAATCTTGTATCTTCCCGCAAGCTTCACTTCGTCTATTTCATCATAGGGAGCATTCAAGAGGACATCATAACTTTTTCTTAGGAAGCCCTTTACGCTGACGAATACCATTTTCTTTCTCGCCAAACATAGGTACCCACCTTGTTTCTCGAAACGACAAGAATAGGTCTTTTCGATTGTGTCATCGGGGCCAAGTGTTTTTTCAGCTAGGTCATGCCATGGGTTTGACATTTTTTTTCTCATACTGTTCATACAAACCCAATCTGATAAATATTTCTTCTATATAATATATACAAATATAATGGTGAAAGATTAAACCCAATCACTCAGGCTTATATACCATATCGATGGTCAACTCAGCGATATCAGAAGCATAATCCCCAATCCGCATCACACTATCCCTAATGACGAACAATGGATAGAAGAAAGGCTCACCCACAGACATATTCGGGAATGGGGTAATAGACCTAGCAAGCTGAGAAAGCCGATACTGCTCATCAATAATAATATCACAGTCCTCAACAGATCTCTTTCGATAAACCTCAATAGCGGTCTCATATGCATTAATACTCGCCTCAGTTGTCTTGGTGAGCTTATCCCAAAGATCCTGGGGTACGCTCTTCTTGTATTCCTCGATCTGGACTAAGCTATACGCTACATTATGCACATTATCAGCCACACGCTCAATCAAATCAACCAAAGTCTGGTAATCAAGACAATCCAACATATCCAAGTCAAGATGATTAGCCAAAGCAGGATCAATTGCCGCAGAACGAAGAAGCCTCAAAGAATAGAACATAAACTGGTCAACATCCTCCTCCAAAGCTACCACTGAACGAGCTAACTCAAGATCCCATGTTTTCATAGCCTTCAAGACATCCTTGCACATGGATAAGGTAATTAGATGCATTCGCTCTACGCCATCACGGACATTCGCCATTGACTCATTCATCAAGGTCTGTAGGGTTATGCTGCTTGCATTACTAGCAAGGATTCTAAGATAGAGTGATTTGACTACATCTCGGATTGCTTGCTGCTGTTTGACTGAGAAAATACTATCCGAATTTAACACTATATTGTTGTAGCCGTTAAGATAACACCCGATAACAATACGAAATATAGAATCAGAACTAGCATCATTATCAACATCAACGATAACGCGTTTCTCTTTGCCAGTCATATTAAGAGATGATTTTACTAATAGAGAAAGATCTCTTTGAACCTCCAGCGATACCAAATCCCCTTTTTTTACATCATTGGATTCTATCCATTCTTTGGGAAGGGACACAACAAGGCTAGATTTCCCCAGAGCCATTATCTTACGAGTATCCATATAAGTTCAGATATATCAACACGTAACGAGTATATACAATTGTTGAAAAATATAGAGTCAGTGCTGGGTTTTAATCAAGTGCTTGGCAGCTTCTACGCTCTCCATTGTATCAAGGTCGATAAATGAAACTAGATCAGGATCAATTTCTCTCAGTTTCTCAGTAGGCACAGAGACCTTGTCATTCATGGTTTCAATCACCTTCCTGATACCTGTCTCTT
>CALGBN010000301.1 GCA_937877765.1 Candidatus Bathyarchaeota archaeon
GTTCAGAAGCGGCTGGTGGGACAACCTAAGAGAGTTCTGGGATGACTTATCAAGTGATGGTTTGCTCACAAACCACGGATACAGTGAACCCAGCCAAGAAGGAAACACAGACGCAGGGAGCCTAGCCGTCACAAAGACCATAAAACCCGATGAAACCGCCACATATAACTTTATGATAGCTTGGTATTTCCCTAACCGGCTTCATAATTGGAACCAGCGGCTAACATGTGACTGTAATGGAGACTGTGATGTCGTACAGAACCGGTACGCTCTTAGATTTGATGATTCATGGGAGGTCTGCCAATACTATGAGAAGACACGAGATCACTTAGAAGGATACAGCCGAAAATTCCGAGATGCCTTCTATACCTCGACTCTACCAAGCTATGTCCTAGAAGCGGCAGCCACAAACATCACCGTACTCAGAAGCAATACATGTTTCTGGCTTAAGGATGGAAGATTCTTTGGCTATGAGGGCTGTTTTGATGACGCTGGGTGCTGTAGTGGTAACTGTAGCCATGTGTGGAACTATGAACAGACCTTAGCCTATCTCTTCCCAAGTCTTGAAAGAAGCATGAGGGAAACCGAGTTCCAAGTAGAGACTGATGAAGAAGGCAAGATGAGCTTCAGAGCGTTTCATGCCTTCCCCGGTACCATAAGTTGGGACGCAGTCGAGGCGGCATCAGACGGACAATGTGGAAGTATTATGAGCCTCTATCGTGAGTGGAAGCTCAGTCGAGACACTGACTGGATGAACGCCCAGTACCCTGGTGCAAAAAGAGCACTAGACTACGCACGCGTTGTATGGGACCAAGACAGGGACGGAGTAACAGAGTCCAAACAGCATAATACATATGATATCAGCTTCTATGGGCCTAACCCCCTCAGCGGCATATTGTTCCTAGCGGCTCTCAAAGCAGGAACTCACCTCGCAGAAGCAGCAGGCGACTATGAGTCAGCAGAAAAATACCGTAATCTCTACGAGCAAGGCAGGGTAAAACTTGACAAGACCCTTTGGAATGGAGATTACTATGTTCAACGTCTTGATGATGTGGACAAGTACAAGTATCAGCATGGCATTGGTTGTCTCAGCGACCAACTGCTAGGACAGATCAACGCCCACCTCATGGGGCTAGGCTACATTTTACCACCTAAACACGTCAAGGAAGCCATCCACAGCGTCTACCGGTATAACTTCAAGACAGATTTCCATGACCATGATAACACTCAGAGAACCTACGTATTGAATGACGAGAAGGGGCTACTGATCTGTACTTGGCCAAAAGGCGGAAGACCCGCATATCCCTTCGTCTATAGCCACGAGGTCTGGCCGGGAATCGAGTACCATGTTGCAGCGCACCTGATTTATGAAGGATATTTGGAGGAGGGATTGACCATGGTCAAGGCGCTCAGGGATCGTCATGATGGTGTTCGTAGGAGCCCATGGAATGAGGTAGAGTGTGGGCATCATTACGCGCGGAGTATGGCTAGCTGGGGGTTAATATTGGCGCTTAGTGGATTCGGTTATGACTTGGAGGGTGTAGTGACTTTCGAGCCTAGGATCAACGCTGATGCGTTCAGTTGTTTCTGGAGTTCAGGAACTGCATGGGGTATATACGAGCAGAAAATTGTTGATGGAGAGCTTAGCCGTGAGGTGAAAGTGCTTCACGGGTCCCTCTAATCTTTTTTGTATTCTATGTTTGTCTTAACTTGTAACGCTTTTTTTCTATGTTTGATCTCTTTTACATTTAGCTCCATCAAGAGGTCTGTCTCTTCTATTCTGTGTTTTATAATTGAAGGTGATAATGGAATCTGTGGAAACTCTGCTTTGATGTGTTTCTCAATGTTGCTCTCCATTCTTCTTACTATACGACGCGGGAGCCTCCAGTTCAATCCAAGATCAAGGTCAAAGCCACCGAAATCTAACACAATACGCTGCTCCTCATCCAATAAAAGCCTCGCGTCTGGGTCAACAAACTGAATATGTTTACTATTTGCCCGGTATCTCATTGCCTCAAATACGCGTCTATCGCTTCCTATTTTTTTTATCATCCTTCCATGGCATTAGAGCGTCTGGTATGGGTCCACTTGTATCAAACTCAACAGATACATCAAGTTCTGTACGTAGAAACGCTGTAATATCAATAATTGAAGCTGCTTCGATGCTCAATGAGTCCTCATCAAACGTAACATTAGGCTTAGATATTGATACAACTCCCTCATAATCAAGCCAAAATTGAGACCCCAGTCTATCTCGATGAATCCCAATGTGAATAACTTTGGGATTAACTCTACGCCTGTCTCTTATACACATCTCCGAGCCCACGAGACCTCT
>CALGBN010000302.1 GCA_937877765.1 Candidatus Bathyarchaeota archaeon
TTTTAATGCTACGGCGACCACCGAGATCTACACCGTCTAATTCGTCGGCAGCGTCAGATGTGTATAAGAGACAGGTCGGTGAGTGAGGACTTCCACGTAAGCTACAGTGTAACAGAGGCACTGGAGGAAGACCCCGACTACTCGGCATATACAATGGAATACTTGGACAACCTCGTTAAAGCCCTAGGTATGTACGGAGTCGAGATACCCGAGGAGGAAAAACAACGGGTAAAACAGTTGCTGTTAAAGCTCCATCTGTATAACAAACGGGGTTTTGAGGAAAGGGTTAGCAGAAAAGTAAACGATGGGGATATTGGACGCTATACACAGCGCAGTATCGCCCACATAATTTCACATGTACAACTCATGAGCAGCCCAGAGTACGAGGCAGCGATAGCCGAACTCAGGGAGATCATGAACAAGTACAGTGGGAGCACATGGGATGTCCAGTAAACAGAAGAAGAGCGACCTAAGTACATTCAAGCGGCTCTTCGGTTACATCACAAAGTACTGGGAGACAAAAGCAATCATATTTGTAATTGTTTTAACGGTGTTTTTCTCGGTTCTCTCACCCGCAATAATCGGTAACATCGTGGACGCTGTTGGGTATATCGCAGCAGGTGAACCCATACCGGAGGCAACTGGTATTGAGGGATTTGTAAACCAGATGATGATCCCAGTAGCAAACTGGTATAGTGCATCTGGTGGTATCGAGTACAATCAGGCAATGCTGACGGTGTTTAGCCTGAGTCTTATTATATTCGCCTTACTAGAGGGCGGGCTCAGTTACACGCAGCGTTACACGTTGGAGATCATTAGTCAACGTGCAGGCTTTGAGATACGCGACGACCTCTATGAGAGCTTACTGGAGCAGAGTTTCAGTTTCTATGACCAGCAAAGAACCGGACAATTGATGGCTAGGGCAACGGGAGACATCAACATGCTGGGTAGGTTCTTCAACTTTGGTTTCAGACTCGCGTTAAGCAACGGGTTATTGCTGATACTGGTCATTTACAGCATGGTCTCTATCAATTTTCGCTTAACAGGTGTCTCAATCATCATTCTACCCTTCCTACTGTACACTACACTCAACTTCAGCAGCAAAATCCGCCCCATGTGGGGAGAAGTAAGGGAACAAAACGGCGAGATCACCGCAGTTCTACAGGAAAATCTAAGTGGACTCAGGGTAGTCAGGGGCTTCAGCCGGGAAAAGTATGAGGAAGAAAAGTTCTTGGCTGAGCTCATGAAGTATTTTGATATCAACATCAGGATGGCGAAGCTAAGAGCAAAGTTCAGACCTCTTGTTGGTCTCATCAGCGGTGTAGGAATTGTTATCGTCATCATGTATGGTGGCACCTTGGTAATTCAAGGAGCCATCAGCCTCGGTAGCCTCATCGCGTTCTACTTCTACATAGCTAGACTCATGGGTCCAGTACGTATGCTAGGCTTCATGACAGGCATGTTCGTACGAGCCCAAGCAGCCGCGGAGCGTGTCTTTGAGATAATTGATGCAGAGATTGATGTTCATGATAAGCCTGACGCGGAGGAAATGCACTTAGTCGTTGGACACATCAAGTTTGAGGATGTCTGGTTCAGCTATGATGGTGAAAACATGGTTCTCAAGGACATCGACTTGGTGGTAAACCCGGGTCAGACTGTCGCCATCCTCGGAGCAACTGGAAGCGGTAAAAGCAGCATAATCAACCTGATCCCAAGGTTCTATGATGTAACCAAGGGCTGTATCAAGCTTGACGGCGTGGACATCAGAGACCTAAAGATCAAGAACCTAAGAAGCCACATCGGCATTGTCAGACAAGACCCATTCATATTCAGCACAACCCTCAAGGAAAACATTGCATATGGCGTCAAAAAAGCCACAGACCAAGAAATAGAGGAAGCAGCGCGTCAAGCCAAGATACACGAGTTTATTGACGGATTGCCAGAGAGATATGATACAAAAGTAGGAGAGAGAGGAGTAACCCTCAGCGGTGGACAGAAGCAACGAGTAGCCATCGCAAGGGCGTTGCTAAAGAACCCAAAGATACTGATACTTGACGATAGCACCAGCAGCGTGGACACCCAGACCGAGTACGAGATACAGCAGGCGCTAGACGAGTTGTTGGAGAACAGAACCACATTCATCATCACCCAGCGTCTCAGCAGCATCAAGAAAGCCGACTATATCATCGTCTTAGAGGATGGCGAGATACATGAGGAAGGCACCCATGAAACGTTGATGACGCAGAATGGGATATACAGACGACTCTACGAGACTCAGATCACTGGAGCTACAGGAGGCACCATCTAATGGGTCACAGAATGGCACGCTTCGGAGCCACAGAAGACTACGAGCGCTCGGTGCCAGACATGGTGCTATTCCGTCGCATGATCAGCTACATAACTAGCCAGAAACGGGAGATGACCGTACTCGTTGTCTCAATCATCGCATCAACTATAATCAACCTGCTGCCACCATACATGTACAGCCTCGCCATTGACACCTACATCAAACAGATGGATACGCGGGGACTGTATCTGCTTGGAGCAGGGTTCATAGCTGTTTACCTGTTATCCTTTGTGACACAGCTAGCACGAGAATACCTCATCAACTGGTTGGGGTCACGGCTTGAGCTCAACATGCGTATGGATATGTTCAAGCATCTACAGGTTCTGAGCCTAGACTATTACGCTAAGGAAGAGGTTGGTAGCATAGTGAGTCGTGTCACAAATGACGTTGACAAGATCACTGAACTCATCACAAGCGGCGTAGCCAGCGTCATATCAGATATACTCACCCTAATCGGCATCATCGGGATAATGCTCTGGATGGACCTAAGGCTGAGCCTCGTAACATTCAGCGTCATACCGTTGATGGCCCTATTCCTCTATATCTGGGGAAGAAGAGTACGCAAAGTCTACAGGGAGACACGTAAAACCATCGCAAGTGTCTCAGCCAAGATGGAGGAAAGCGTCAGTGGCATGAAAGAGATACAGAGCTATAGTAGAGAAAGCGAGACCCGCAGAGAGTTCAAGCAAGTCAACCAGAGCAATATGCAGGCAAACGTCCAAGCAGGACAAGTCATGAGCGCCTTCTGGCCAGCCGTCAGCGTATTCACAGCCATCGGCAACTTCCTTGTTCTTTACTTTGGAGGCACAGCGGTTATGAATGGAACCCTCAGCGTCGGCTTGCTCTTCGGGTTCATGAGCTACCTAAGCAGGTTCTTCATGCCCATACAAGACCTAAGCGGTTTCTGGAACAGCGTACAGAGCGCCTTAGCTGCGGCTGAACGTATCTTCGACATCATGGATACACCTAAGGGAATCATGGATAAACCAGATGCGGTTGACATTCCACCCATCGAGGGACATATCGAATACCGGGACATGAGCTTCAGGTACGAGGATGATACTCCTGTCCTCTCGGATGTTAACCTTGAGATCAAGCCAAACACCACGGTGGCTCTCGTTGGACCCACAGGGGTAGGAAAAACCACAATGATCAACCTCCTCTACCGGTTCTATGATCCCAAACAGGGCTCTGTACTTGTTGACGGCTATGATCTACGGGACATTAAACTCGCTAGCCTGAGAAAACAGATGGCAGTAGTACTTCAAGACAACTTCCTATTCAGCGGCACCATCATGGATAACATCAGATACGGCGACTTGGATGCCACGGATGAAGAGATAATCGAGGTAGCAGAGACAGTTGGAGCCCACGAGTTCATCATGAAGCTCCCAGAAGGCTACCAGACAGAGGTAAGAGAGCGTGGAGGCAGGCTCAGCGTTGGTCAGCGTCAACTTATTAGCCTCGCAAGGGCGCTGTTAGCTGATCCAAGGATATTGATAATGGACGAAGCCACCAGCAGCATCGATGCGTACACGGAGTTAATCATACAGCAGGCCTTGGATAAGATATTCAAGAACAGGACAAGCATCATCATCGCTCACAGACTCAGCACTGTACGTAACGCGGACATGATTATCGTACTCCACGAAGGCAAGATAGCCGAAAAAGGCAGCCACGATGAGCTAATCAAACTAGACGGCTTATACAAGCAGCTCTATGAGATGCAGTTCAAATACGAGACCGAAGAAGAAATGGAAGCTGTCTCTTATACACATCTGACGCTGCCGACGAAT
>CALGBN010000303.1 GCA_937877765.1 Candidatus Bathyarchaeota archaeon
GCGCTTGCTTTCCATCCATGGCTCTTGAGCTCATGGCTTGAAGCATTAGCTAGAACATAGTCACCCTCTATTTCGGATTTTGTTACTTGGACAATTATTCCTTTATTGCTAATTCGTACCACGAAGCGCGGGTGCTCAGATGTAGCGAGAATTCTTCTCGCTGCGTAGTCCGTTTTTTTCTCCCTACGTCTGCGATAGGGTACTCGGTAGCTTGGTCCTTTAGCCAAAGGTACGCCTCCTTAGATTATTATCATTGATATAACGGTCCAGCTCAGCTACGCTCCTGAACTCTCCGCCTTTTGCTTTACGGTATAGGCTACGATATGTGCTTACATTGATTACACGTCGCTCTCTTAGACTTACGAGGTGTTTTCTCTGTGCCCTAATCCTGCTCATCCACCGCGTCTTTTTGCTAACAACAGCGTATTTCTTACCTTTCTTGCTTCCAGGTCCGACTCTTCTACCCTTCTTCTTTTTCTCAGCCAATACGCGTGCGCGTCCTCGGCTTTGACTGTTTTCGGGTAGTGCCTTGATGGCTTTATCCTTAATGAGACCACGTATCTCTTCTCGAGTAATAGCCATGCTTACCTCGTCTGCTCTTTCTGGGTCTATCCATACTCTGTTTACACCACAGTCGAGGACTGATGCTGCTAGTTTACGTTGACTTGTTAGATTCATTCTTCATCTTCCTCCATGTCTTCGTCCACTTCTTCATCCTCGTCCTCATCGTCTTCTAGATCTTCGAAGTCGCCTTCTTCTTCCTCGACACCTGGGTTAAGTATACGTATTTCCAGTTCTTCGGCTTTCGCCAGTATGGCTTCTCGTTTTCTACCGCCCACAGTTCCACCTATTCTGGCTACCTGTGTCTCAGGGTCTACGTTAGCTAAGTCTGCTGTATTCCAGATCATCACTTCTTCGTATCCTGATGCGTGTAGTCCACGAACCGCTGCTGGTCCTCTGTATCCGACTTTTACGGATTTAGGCCATCCTTGTTCTTCGGTTCGCATCTTATTGTCGATGCCTCTTGGTTTTCGCCACTGGTCTTTGATTCTTACAAATCGCCATGACTCAAATCGTTTGAAGTGGGGACGTTTTTTGCTGATGTTTTTCCTAACTTTTAGTAGTCTTTTCTTCTCTATTTTGTTCATTTGCCTCACTCCTTCTTGTACACATAGATACCGTCCAAGAACTTACGTAGGTCCTTGTTCCGTATATGTGTCGATTGTTGAATATTGGCTGCAGTTTGTGCGACAGCTTCGATATCGTTTCCTGTTACGATGATATCGTCTCCGTCTACTTTGACTTGCACGTTTCCAAATATCTTGGCGATTCTTGGGCTTCGTTCACCAACAAAGTTGTTGATGACGATCCTATTTCCTTGAACATTGATTGTCATTGGGAAGTGGATGAATACTATCTTGAGTCTGTACGTGAATCCATCAGTAACACCCTTGATCATGTTCTTAACATGACTTGCGAGGGTGTTGACTAGGGATGCCTGTTTCTTTCTGGGGTTTTCGACCCAGATCCTCAAGGTATTATCCTCGTAATCAAGATTGAGCTTTGCGTGTGCAAAGTCCCTTATTACGGTCCCATTGGTTCCTGTGACTGCAACCTTATGCCCATCTAGGGTCAGGTTTACTTCTTCAGGTACCTCAACAGTGTTCTCTACTATCTGAACAGTCACTTTTTTTCACCTAATATATGTAAGCCAGCACTACGCCGCCTACGTTCTCTTCCTTTGCTTGGACATGGTCCATTACGCCCTTTGGGGTTGAAAGAATAACCATTCCTAGGTTTCTGCTTGGTAGGAATCTCTTCTCCCATTTCTCCATCTCGGAGACTCGGGTCTTGAACCTTGGCTTTACGGCTTCGGTTTCGTTGATTCTTCCGAATAGCTGAACCCTGAACTTGCCTTGCCTACCGTCATCGATGTACTCGATCTCTCCAATGTATCCTTTAGATTGGATGAGACGAAGTACACGACCTACTAGGCCTGACGCGGGTGTAATTATACACTCGGTTTTTCTTCTTCCTTCATGGGACATAATTGTGTTTAATGCGTTTACGAGTGGATCCATTCATATCACCCTGTC
>CALGBN010000304.1 GCA_937877765.1 Candidatus Bathyarchaeota archaeon
AGTAAGTAGTGACCAAAGGTCCCCACTGTTGCTGGTTGTCCATGTGTATAGTAAACCATTGGAGTCTCTGTGTGTTTGTCGGCTAACTCGCACATGATCTTAACGAGATTCAGGACGTTCTCGGCGATGGCAAGCATCTCCTTCTTGGTTACCATCTTCATGTCAACCATGACTTGATCGTTTCTGCTACGTCCAGTGTGCATTGCGCCGCCTGCCTCCATGCCGATCTTTTCTATTACCCTCGCTTCGATAAACTCGTGGATGTCTTCATACTCGGCGCCTATCTCTAGTTCACCGTTGTTCCACTCGTCTTTGATTTCCTGTAATGCCCCTAGAATCTTCTTCAGGGGTTCTTCTTCCATAATGCCTTGTTCATGGAGCATGATGTCGTGAGCCATGGTTCCGTCAATGTCCTCGTTGAACATGCGTAGGTCTTCTACTACGCTTGTGTGGAACCGTGCTGTTCTGTCATCGAACTCCTTTGCAAGCCGTGATCTGAATAAGCTTGACACTGTATTACACCGTTGCCATCTTGAGAAGATGCTCATAATAAATAGGTTACGAAAAAATAGGCATCATTTCATGCGTTCCCGCTGGTAAACCCCGTTATATCCCTGTGATACCTCACCTGTGTGGAAGAATATTAACTGGGCTACCCTTGCATCCTTCTTGAGCCTCAAACCATCAGGATTATGTACAATCAGCATACTGCTGCTTCTTCCCTCATACCCGGGGTCCCAGACAGCTGTACCAACCTCAGATCCGTTACGTAGAAGCGTTGAACGCGTCCTTGCGATTGCAGCTACATCAAGGGGCATCTTCACCACCTCATTATAGACCACCTTGTAGACGCCTTGCTCTAGGTTATACCAGCCTTCCTTATCTGGTGTTAGTGGTTGTGTATCTGCGATGACTCGTTCATTGTTGCTGAAGTCTACTGCGCCTCCGCCTTGGTAGGCTTCTATTGATTCTAGGCTGAGGTCGAAGCCGCTTGGCTGTAGTTGAGTATCAAGGTCGATGTAGTTAGTTACTAGTTTGTATTCTGTGATGAGTTCCCTGAGTTGTTTATCGTTCAACATAGCTGACAAAAGAATGATGTGTAGGATATAGAAAATATTAACCCCGTTTAGGGGTATTACGGCCTGGTCTAGGTAGAGGTACGTACTCGATACCTTTTCTCTGGGGTTTATCCATCTTATAGTAATCCATAAGCTGATAGACCTCACGCGGAAGCTCAGTTAATGCACAGCGGCCAAGAAGTTCACAAGTAGCATCTGCTGTTATCGGGAAATCATGAGTATATTTGCCGCTAACAAGATTCTCAATAACCTCATCGATCTGATCCTCCTCAAACTTGCCAACCAGAAGCTGTCTAACTGTATCCTTCATCTGGTCTATGGCTTTACGAGCCTCCTCAGCTAAGTAAAGTGTCTGGTCATCGATCTCATCCCTTTTCTTGGTCTCTACTACCCTGACTATGCTTGTCGCAGCATAGGTCATGGTCTGAGTTCCGAGCTGGGGATCAACTGGACCGAGTACAGCATGAGGGTCCATGAGTATCTCGTCAGCTGCTAGTGCGATCAATGTGCCGCCGCTCATGGCGTAGTGGGGAACCATTACAGTGGTTTTACCTTTGTGTGCTTTCAAGGCGAATGCAATCTGTGTGGCTGCTAGCGCTATTCCTCCGGGAGTGTGTACTATGAGATCTATTGGTTGGTCGTCTGGTGTGAGTCTGATGATTCGGAGGAGTTCCTCGCTGTCATCTATGTCTATGTAGCGTGCGAGAGGCAGTCCGAATAGACTTAGCGTCTCTTGTCTGTGGATTAGAGTGATTACGTTGGTGCCTCGTTTTCTTCCTAGGCTCTTCAAGGCGGTTTCTCGTGCGTTTTGGAGCATTCCTTGTTGGAGTCTTGGATATATGAGGCTGAAGAATAGGAAGATTACCCAGAAGTTGTTGGCTAGTGCATCGAATATGTTCATAGTTTCTTGATGGGAGCCTTGGTTTAAAACGGTTAGCCACAAAACATACTTTGTGGCGCAAAGTGTTTAAATAACACAAAGTGATCATAGAAAAACAATGACCGACAAGATCAACCTCAAAGATATGGAGAAAAGAGCCCACAAACTCCTAAACGAGGACGGCATGATGGAGCTACTCATGGGAGCAATACTATTCGTCTCCAGCACATCATTCTCAGGAACAGCCTCATTCACACCATTTCTAGGACTATACGTTGTCTTCATGAAAACAATCATCGAGGCCTATAGAAAACGCGTCACATATCCAAGAATAGGCTACCTCAAGCTCCCAGATGAGGAGGTAAAAGATGTTGGTCTTGGAATTCTCATGTTTATAGGGGTCATCATGTTGGCGTTGATTGTCTTCATCTCACTTATCTATGGACAGGTTACAGGAGTTCTTGTTTACAGATGGATACCGGCGCTAGTTGGGTTGATTCTCTTCGGTGGCCTCTACTATAATTATGAGCGGACAGGAGACAAGGTGAACCTAGTCTATATCGCTATAGGGTTAATATCTGGGTTAGGTTTTTCACTGCTTGACTTTACCGACACCAAACTGGGACCGCAACTACATTTACTCTTTTTAAGCGGGGTATTCATTGTGGCTGGAATCATCAGGCTTCGTAATTTCACAAAAAGATATCCAGTAATCTCCGTTGATGAAAGAGGCATAACTGATGAGTAATCCAAGTGATGAGTTGCCTGATGTAAAGTCGATTGATAGATTGATACATGAACCGGTCAGGCTGCTGATTATGGCTAACCTGTATGTTGCAGATACTGCGGATTTTATTTACCTCATGAACCAACTGAATCTAACCTTTGGTAACCTTAGCAGTCATATGAGCAAACTGGAGGAAGCTGGCTACATCAACGTGGAGAAAGAGTTCCAAGATAAGAAACCGGTAACTAAATTGAGCCTTACTGATTTAGGTCGAGAAGCGTTTGAGGATTATCGTCAGCGTATGAAGCACCTCTTTATCTAATCCTGTCACCCGCAACTCTATTTTCTTATGACATAACGGTTAAGCCAAATCATTGGTAACAAAAATCAAGGAAGGCTAGAAAATGTACATAATCTTTGACTATCTCGGTTACACCGCGTGGTGGCTTAGGATGACCTGTATGCACCTCTGGTGGAACATATAGATCATCAAGCATTTCCCATTTTTATAAAAAAGTTGAATTAGGATTTTAGTAAAAAAAAGGAGAGGGGTTATGGTTACATGAACCAGCAGTTAACCCAGAGGTTAATGATGATTTGTACCCATCCATAATAGTTGAAGACATAATTTGCGTACCTTTAGACCAGCATGAAGGTGTAACTAGAAAATCACTTTATGAGTTATGTCAACAGGCAGAACACGCTTTGGTTACATCAGTTTAAATAAACGATGGCTTAATGCTCCGGATACTTGCTGAGCAACCAGATCAAGATACACACGGGCAAAATAGCGGCAATACAAACTGGGAAAATCACCCGCGTACTATAATTCTCAATCAATACACTCGCACCAGTTGTAGAAAGTGAGCCAAACAGATTAACCATCACAAAATTGAAGCTATAAGCAAGACTTCTATTCTCCAAGCTACTGTGACTAGCTATCATACTGTTCAATAAGGGCATAAACGCTGCCTGAAGAAGTCTATACAAAGCATAAATTACAACGACAGTAACGAGTGTTCTCATAGATGGGAAAATAAACAGGAACCCAGCTAATACCGCGTTTACCAGTATCCCCATCCTGTACTTTCCATAACGGTCTCCCGCATAACCACCTACAACGCTACCAAGTATACCTGCGATGGGGCCTAGACCTGATATGATGCTTGTAAGGCTGTAGCTTAACCCAATCTCTATCGTGAAATAGACTGGCACATATGTAACCAACACGTTAAAGATCGCCTCAATCACCGTAGAGACCGCTACAACTAAGAGAAAATCACGTGAAATAATGCTTCTAATGTCTCCGAGGAAGTTCAACTCACGTTTCTCACCACCCTCAAGGGTCCTACGAGTATAACCGATGCTGAAAACAGCCATAATCAGCGTCAATACTGCCCAAACATAGAAACTGTAGCGCCACCCCCAACGGGACATAAAGATACCCAAGAGAAGTGGCCCAGCAGCGAATCCAATGTTGCTTCCTATGTTGTGGATTCCCAGCGCTAAGCTGAGTTTTGAGGTATCGAAGCTACTCGCCATCTTTAGGCTTGGAGGATGATACAGGGTTGAACCCACGGAAAGTAAAATGAAACCAGCGAGCAGAGTATAGAACCCGTTGCTCAGGGGGATTACTAGTGCTCCCAGTAATGTGACGAAATAGCTTGCTGTGAGGGTTTGGGCGGGGTACTGGTCACTGATGATGCCTGTGGGTATGTAGATGAATACATTGATGAGTCGTGGGATGGATGAGAGGAGGCTTAGCTGTACGAGACTGATGCCTAGTTCTTCTTGAAACGGTAGCAATAGTACTGGTAGGAGCATCGTAAAAACGTGGATTATGAAGTGGCTGCTTGCTAGATAGCCGAGGTATAGTTTGTCGTTTCTCGCGTTCAACGTGGTTTCTCCGTGGTACCGGCTATGGAATATGTGATCGTATTTAATCATAACCCCAGAATCGTTTCTTGAACCTCAGTACTGGTTTGTTGAAACCCTTATCAAAAACAAGGGACCCAATGATTTCATGCAGTTAATAGACGAGATAATGAAACGGTTCAAGGAGCAGCAAGTTGTGCAGTTCGCCACATCAGACAAAGAACAGCCAAGAGTCCGCCCCATGAGCCTCATCTACATGAACAAACACTTCTACATGATCACAGGGGCACGGGGCGGAAAAGACGCAAAGAAGCTACAGCAGCTGAGAGTGAATCCAAGGTTTGAGTATTATATGAGCCTTGATGGTGATAAGGTAAATGGATTCATCAGAGGTGCAGGGGACGCATTCGAGGTTGATGATAAAACAACCAAAAAACGGGTCTATGATGCTATTGATTGGGCAAAAGGATACTTTGACCGTGTTGATCACCCAGATTATGTGTTGTTGGAGCTTGTGCATGATGGTTTCAGTTATCGTGCTCCGGACGATATGGAGATCAAGTACCTCAAACTATAGATAACCAATCCCACAACCTATCTCTATGCGACTGGACTACGAGTCCCAGACCAGAGAGTTCGATGCCGTCTGGGAGCAACGATACCAATCTCCATTCATCCTAGAGAGCTGGACTGATAACGATTGGTCTAAGGGAAGAACAAAGTACCTTACATTCCTCATCAAGATCAACGACCAGTCCATAAAGAAGCAGGTAACGATAGTCCAAGAAAAACTAGCGGAATACAGATGCATAGACCCCTTTCCACTAGACTATCTTCACCTAACGGTCAAAGAGATAGGGCTTTTTCTCGTAGAAGAGAAGATAGCTGATGATGAGATTACCCGAGCAGAGTTAGGGCTTTTGATTGATAAGGCGGGGAAAATAATCAAACAATACGAGTCTTTTGAGATAAATCTGGAGAGACTGAACAACTTCAAGGCTGTGGTGTGCGTGGAGGGACACGATGGAGGAGTAATTCGAGAGATCAACAAGAACCTAGGGGAAAAATTGAGATTAAAATCACTAATCCATGACCCAGTGTTTCTCCCACACATGAGCATAACCCAGTACAAGAGCACTGAAGACTATCAGGAGCTTATACAATACTTGGAGAAAGAACGTGACACAAGTATAGGAACATTGATTGTGGACAACGTGGAGCTCGTGACTGCACATTTACCCATTTCTGGAAAATATCCTAGGATCGAGATACTTGAGGAGTTCCCTCTGAAACATTAAATCCCGTCTTACCAACGCATATCACATGATAACCGAGAGATGGCACAAGGCAGGAGAGACACGACTCAACTACGCCAGCACAGAAGGAAAAGCTCCACCACTGGTGCTTCTACATGGCACAGCAAACATGTGGCAAGCCTTCCAGCTGCTTATACCTGAGTTATCCACACGTTGGAAGGTCTATGCACCAGATTTCAGAGGACACGGCTCATCAATGCACACAGAGGAATATGGATTCGGCTACTATGTTGAGGACACGGTTCATTTCCTCAGACATGCAGTAGTTGAACCAGCTGTTCTATTTGGACACAGTCTCGGGGGAAGAGTAGCCACAAAGATAGCTGCAGAGCACCCTGACCTTGTACGAGGCTTGATTCTCGGTGATAGCAGTCTCAAGGAGCCGGTTCCATCTGATAGAATGAGGCATACGTTTGGTGGATTAATCAAGGTCATCGAGGAGCAGAAAACCACGCAGAGCATATACAAGGCTCTCAAGGAGGCTGACCCTGATGACTTCAACCCAACCTATGGAATGTACCGGGCGAAAAGCCTGAGTAAACTGGACCCAAACCTGCTGAGAAGCATCATCGATCTGTCTCTTATACACATCTCCGAGCCCACGAGACCTCTCTACATCTCGTATGCCGTCTTCTGCTTGAAAA
>CALGBN010000305.1 GCA_937877765.1 Candidatus Bathyarchaeota archaeon
TTCAAGCAGAAGACGGCATACGAGATGTAGAGAGGTCTCGTGGGCTCGGAGATGTGTATAAGAGACAGGATTACTAGTATTATTTTGGTAGTCTTCTGCATGCTGAAAGCTGGTAAATAGTAGTATAGAAATGTTCTTGATTTAAATAAACAAATAACTACTGGTTGTGTAATGTTTCTAATTGTATTCGGTTTTGGGTTATGGGATTGGCGATTTTTTTCCGCGCCTCTTCAAGTTGTTTGATATTGTTTACAGTGAACCAGTCTCCCTCAAGTTTTCGGTGCACCAATAATCGTTTTCCAGCCATCTCGGATAACAGTTGATCAAGGTCACCCTTCTCTGTGAAGCAGTTCTTGATGTATTCTGTGTCTATTACGCAGTGTCCTGTGTTGATCCAGTAGTCTAGTAATGGTTTTTTCTTGAAACTGTGGATGTATTGGTCTTTGGTCTCAACTACTCCGAATGGGAAATACGTGCGTGTAACAAGCAATGTGCCCTTTATGTCATCCTTGGTTATTTGAAGCAAATGTTGTGGGGTGTAGTTGTCTGAGACTATTATATCATCCACGTTCATAACATAGACCAGCGGAGTCTCAATGTTTTCACTTACTTTTCTTAAGGCTCCACCTGTTCCAAGTTTATTTGTCTCTATGGAACAGCGAACTTCTTGAAGAATGCGGGGTTTGAAGGCACTAACGTCGCTGTAGGTCTTTGCGTCTATTGCGAGGGTGATCTGTCTTGCTCTGTTTATCTTTAGCCAGTTTATTTGGTGTTCTAGGAGGGTTTGTCCGGGGGCTAGTTCTGCGAGGGCTTTGTTGAAGGGTAGGTAGGGTTTCATGCGTTTAGCTGAGCCGCCGCAGAGTATGATTGCTTCAAAGCTGGTCTCTTGTGGAGCGTATGTCATGGAGGTTTATTTGTACCGGGTTGACTTATTGTCAATGGTCTTTGAAAATTGGTAGGTAGGTGACAGCCTGCTATTCAGGGGATAGGCGCTCTAGTCTGTAGATTACGGGTCGCAGTCCATCTGTGCAGCATCGTATCATCTCGTTTTCTTTGAGCCATGGATAGAAGCTCCCCCCCATGCATCAGTACTGCTATGTATTCCTTGATGTCATGCCACGCGGTTGGGCAGAAGCCCTCGGGTGGTGTTCCTGTGCTACGTGCAGTGAAGACTTGCCCTTTGTGGTGTATTGGGCACTTTACGTGGGGTTTGCCTGTTTCCGTGTTGATGGGTACTGGGTCGTATAGTTTGCTGGGTTCAAGGCAGTCTAGTACTATGATCTTTACTGGGTGCATTGGCATCTTACTCAATTCCTTCCCTGATCTTTACTTTTGTCATATTATGAATGTTCACTGGCTCTGATTATAAGAAGTCTGAATAATGGATACATAGGGTTCAGCACTGATTCATGTGCTAAGAACCCTAAAAAGGGCCTCAAACCATGTGAATTATGATCCTGTTGAAGTTCAAACCCATCGGGGTAATCCACACACCCCATACTGGCCCCAAGGGAACTCCCATCCAGTCCATCGGGGCAAGGGATATCAAAGGCACAATAGAGCTGAATCCAGAGTACGTGGATGGACTCCAAGATTTGGACGGTTTTTCTCATATCATCCTGTTATATGTCTTTCATAAGGCAAGAGCTTACAGCCTCAAAGTATTACCATACCTAGAAACAGAGAAACGTGGCTTGTTCGCAACAAGGTATCCGGCTCGCCCTAATCCTATTGGGTTGTCTGTGGCTAGGCTTGATAGTATCGAGGGTAATGTCTTGCATATCTTGGATGTGGATATGCTTGATGGGACACCGTTACTTGATATCAAGCCATTCATTCCAGACGCAGATAACTGACTAGACGCTAGAGTCGGTTGGCTTGAGGACAACGTAGAGCGAATGGACAAGGCAAAATCTGATGGCCGTGCAAACTAGAGAAAGGCAATAGGGTTAATTTCTCTTGAATATTAGCTGACAGGTGTTTCCCTTCATTTTGCAGTTTTGAGTTGATGGGTTGAAATCTAGGTCAGTGACTTCTTTTACAATACCTGATAGTACGCCCTTCATGAAGAAGCATTGGGGGTTGTCCTTTGTGTCGCATAACTCTAGGATAGGGTTATTGTGTATGTTGATGATGATCTCTCCGTTGATGAGGTCAAATTTTTCGATCTCGTATTTGCCCCAATTATGGCTAGATATGGAGTCTAAGAGCATTTGAACTATTTTTTGTTCATCAACCAAGTCTTCTTTATCCTCTAAGAGAGGCAACATCTGTTGCGAGTCATATATGCCAAAGTCTTTTGCCATCGAGTAGAGTATGGAGTCTCCCGCTGACCCAAACCGTCTGTTCAGGACAGATAGAAACCGTTCAAACCCTTCAGGGGTAAAACAGACTCTTTCACCAGTCATTTATTTTGTTCTCCTTATCATTACATTTCTTCTCGCTGGGTCATTTTCTGTTAACCATTGTTTCAGCTTATTTTGCCATGTGGGGGCTGTGAGGTCTACTATCATTATATTGTATACCTGCCCCAATGATGCCAGTTCCTTGTTCCCATATGCATCTAAGAATACCGCGGAACTGTTTTCAATATCCATTTTCTTCCCAAGCAACTGGATTAAATCATCCTTATCCCCAGTTATTGAGACTCCAAACAGGGTCACTTTTTCGTTTTTTGTACCTGTTAATGGAATAGTATGTTCGCTGCTTGAGAACCCGATGATCTTATCCTCATGTACGGCTTGGTAGCCTAGTTGAGTCAGCATTGATGAGATATCAATTAGGAAGCTGTCAATGTCTTTGTCCTGTCGTAATAATTGGTATGCTTTCTCGGTGAGCGTATAGTCATATAATGGTCTATAATTGGATTCCTTGTAATCGAACCGTGCCTCGCATGCTGGGCATAGATGAGTTATATCGGGGCGGCTAAACCGGTGGTTGTTTACGCACTCAAAGTGGAATCCTACTCTCTGGTAGGTTTCTCGTGTCAGTTCTTGTGACTCTGTTATGATGGTGTTGCATTTTGGGCATTGTACTTGTTTTGTGTCAGGTAGGGTAATCTTGGGTCCAATGTATCCACAGTGGCTGTGTTGTATTATCTGTACTTGTTTCAGGTTCATGCTTTTGCATGTTGGGCACGAGTATCGTGAGTATACGTTGGGGTAGTTGCAGTTGGGGCAGAAGATGTTGAAAGAGGAATCAGTTTTCTCAATGAGTCCTTTCTTTTCCAGTCCCTTTAGAAGTTCCTCAAAGTAGTCTAATCCATTTTTGTATATGTTTTCCTCTTGGTTGAGGTATACTATTCCTCGTATGCCAAAGTATACACTGAGTTTCTTGTCTTCCGAGGCATGTATTGTACTTAGTAATTGTACTTCTTCATCATTGAGTAATGGATTTGACAAATTAACTGGGATATCAATAGTGACTGGCTGTATTTTAATTAAATGAGTTAACAGATATAGAGTACTCAGCAATCAGGAATATTTTAGAACACGTTGATAGAGTGGCGTCTTAATTAAACATAAAAATTGGCGAAAATTCTCTTGGTTTTCTCGGTCAATGTTTAAATAAGACTGCAGAGGGATAGTTGGTGATTCAGAAAATGGCGACATGTATCTCATGTGGAAGAAAAATCACTCCAAAGGAGAAAGCGGTAAAGTTCCAGTGCCCAAGCTGCGGTGCAGTGACCCTCTGGCGTTGCGAGAAATGCAGGCTCTTTGGAAGGCAGTACAAGTGCCCAGCCTGCGGACACACAGGACCCTAGTTCTTCAAACACAAACACTACTTAGTATTATATTCTGAGATTCTCTTGAACGATAGATTGTCGTTAGTTTTCTCTTGGTTTTTAAACAGTAGTTCAGTACCTGTCTTATGGATAAACGGGTCTACCTCGGGTTAGCAGTAATCGGATTCATTCTGCCATATAGCCAGTTCATACCATTCCTATTGGAAAACGGAGTCAACATTAGTCTAATAATACATGAGATAACTGCTTATCGTCTTAGCGCATTCGCGTGGCTTGATGTAGTCATAACAGCGGTAGTGGTAATATTAGCTGTTTTCGAGGAAAAGATAGATTATTGGTGGATACCTGTGGCTGCTTCGCTTCTCGTTGGACCTAGCTGTGGATTACCCTTGTATCTTTTCCTACGCAAGTAGATGTTTTTTATTCATCAATCCCCCACTATACCCTATTCTAGGAGAATCTACCATGAACAAACCAGATTTTGGGAAATACCCTACATACAATGAACTCGTGGAGACCATGAAACAACTCCACGCAGAGTACCCCAAATATACAAAGCTATACAGCATCGGAAAGACGCTACAGGAAAGAGATCTCTGGACAATGGAGGTTACAAACTTTGAGACAGGCCCCGGGGAGGAGAAACCCGGTATCTGGATCGATGGAAACACTCACAGCAGTGAGCCTACTGGTACAAATGTTTGTCTAAAGACCATCTGGTATCTTGTCTCTGAATATGGTAAGGATGAGACTGTAACTGAGATCATGGATAACAGGGTGATCTACGTTTTACCAAGGGTAAACCCAGATGGAGCCGAGATATTCCTGACACAGCCATATCACTATACAAGCGGAGGAATCCCCAACCCAGACTTCAAGGACGGAGAAGGACACTACGAGGAAGACGTCAACGGAAACGGTTACAGCGCCTTCATGCGCTGGGAGGATCCCAATGGAGATTATAAGAAATCCAGCAAGGACCCTAGACTGATGATTAAAAGATCACCAGAGGACACCGATGAGCATGGACCCTTCTACAAGGTTCTCCGTGAAGGACGTTTCCTAAAATGGAAGCCCGGAAAAGAGATCACAATGGCTCCACGTATGTTCCTCGGTGGAAGCAACAGGAACTTCCCAGCATACTGGGCACCAGGAGGTTTACCTCTTGGAGGCTCAGGACCCTTCCCCTTGTGGGAAAGAGAACCCAGAGCGATAGCTGACTTCTGGGCGGATCACCCGAACCTCAGCGGTATGCACACGTATCACACCAGCGGCGGCTTGATCCTGCGTGAGGCTAACGCGCACCCTGATAGCTGGTTCCAAGAAGTAGGATGCGAGGAGGACTTGGAAGTATACAAGGTGCTGGGAGGTATCGGTGAGGAGCTAACAGAGTATCCATGCATCAGTATATTTGATGAGTTCACATTCGAGGATGACCGACCATTCAGACGTGGATGCGCCACCAGCTTCTTCTACGAGCATCTGGGAGCCTTTGTTTTCAGCACGGAGCTATGGGACTGGCCTTGGATGATTGGCTTGAACCACTTCAGGGAACGTGGAGGAGTTGATTTTGACTGGGCTAAGCTAACAGAGGAAGAGCAGCTTAATGAACTCAAATGGATTGACGAGAACTACCCAGAGGGATTCCTTGACTGGACGCCTTATGAGCATCCACAGCTTGGCTTGGTGGAGATCGGTGGCGTGGAGCGTAAGTATACTCGCCGGAATCCGCCGCCGGGTAAGTGGCTGGAGTATGAGGTGGATAAGTGTATCATGTTTGGCATCAGGCACGCTGCTTTGCTTCCTTTGCTTCGGATTACCGAGGAAAGGGTTGAGAAGGTGGCTGATGGCGTCTACAAGGTCTCGGCTCAGATTGCGAATACTGGGTTCATGTCTACTAACGTTACCAAGATGGCGGTAAAGATCAAGGTAGCCAAGCCTGTTTTGGCTGAGATCAAGTTACCGGAAGGCGCGGAGTTGGTGACTGGGCATGAGAAGGTTGATCTTGGTCACTTGGAGGGCAGGAGTAGTAAGCTCTTGTTGCCACGTGTTATCGGTGCTGATGTTGTGGATAAGACCCGTAGCAGTGTCGAGTGGGTTATCAAGACTGGTTCTGTGCCTGTTGAGGTGGAGATTGAGGCTCGTTGCCCGAGGGCGGGGACAACCCGTAAGAAGGTAACACTTCAATAATCACCACAATATCATATCAGGCATGAGCGAGGAAATCACCGGACGGTATCTACTGTTTTACTTTGCTTGTTTGGTGGTTTTCTACGAGTTTTTCATGATTGTACCCAGTACTTGGATCGAGTTATTGACGGCTCAGATCAGTGCATGGGCGTTGAACACGCTGGGGCTCAGCTCAGAGTATGGACTCAGGGGCGTATGGGTCTGGCTGACGCTTACTGGTGGCGCACGTGATGTCGAGGTGTTTATCATCAGGGAGTGTACGGCGTTCCATGTTTGGGGGATTTTGATGGGTTTGATTCTGCCAATAAGGGGTGTGGAATGGCTTAGGAAGCTCAAGTCTGTTGCTTTTGGAGGCGGGTTGGTGTTCTTGATGAACATAACTCGTATCATGATTACGGTTTACCTCACAGGCTATGATGTGCCGCCTTTCAGCTGGTTTTTCACGAATCCTACGGTTGAGACTTATCATTATCCTGTAAGCTTTGCGTACGGAGTAATTGGGATCGCTATTGTGATCTCGTTGATCAATAATTTCATCATGCCCGAGTTGGGGGATTTCCTAGTGGAGCTCCCAGACGCGGTGATAAGAGAAACAGGGAAACTGGTTAAGCGAGGTTCTTAGAGAGCCCTTTTAGGGAACTCAAGGTCTCTAGTTTGTCTACGTGGCTCAGTATTGCCTCTACTTTGTTTTTGGGGAGGGTCATTGATGCGAATACCGTGAACTTTTCCTTGATGAACTCTGGGGGAATAGGTGGCTTGTCCTCCTCAAACAATTCATAGGTTTCACCGTCCTTAGTGGTTATCTCCATTCTTGTACCGATCTTTGTCGGGAATATGGCGTCTATACCCTCATCTGTGTAGACCTCAGCCTTCTTACCAAGCTCAACAACCCTTGGATCAGTATAGCACTCGAAAAACTCCTTCATGAAAACCTGATCCTCGACCAAGGCGATGGCTACGGCTACCGCTGGATGATTCTGAGCGTGCAATGGTGTCTCGGCTACCTTGAGCTGGTTCTCTGCTGTAATATGATTGAGTCCGATCCTGATCTTGGCTACGTCCTCTGGTTTGATGCCGTGTTTTTTCTTGAGCTCCATGGTCATTCTGATGGGGGGACATAACTCGTGACAGCAAGCATATGGCTTGAACTTGCATTTCAGTAGCTTGTAATCCGTACCCAAGTCCTCTGTTAACCGTTCAGGATAGTATTCCTCTGAGTGAGTGTTCAATAACCCGTATTTTCCCTCAAAAACAGTAGCAGGACCAGTATAGCCCTCACGCGCAAGCAATGCAGCCAATAAACCGTTCATCGCGGCTTTACCAGCGTGAAGACGTTTACTCATATCCCCTGCGGTGAGCCACTCCTCTAAGCCCGCTGCTTGAATACCAGCTAATCCAAATGCGTTGATCATCTGCTCCACATTCAAACCAAGTACCTTACCCGCTGCAGCAACAGCACCAATAGTACCGATTACACCTGTTGCGTGGAAACCACGGTTTCTGAGCCCCGGATAAACGGCGCTATCAACTCTACAGCTGATCTCGTAGCCAGCTACAATAGCTGTGATTAACTCCTCTCCTGATACATTCTCAGCCTCCGCAGCTGCGAAGGCGGCGGGTATGATGCATGCTCCAGGGTGTGCCCAGCTTGGTCTTGCTCCGGAGTCGTCTGCGTCTATGCCATGAGCCATGGTGCCGTTTGCTAGGGCTGCGTTGATCATGGGGTATTTGTCGGGTTCTCCCATTACTGTGGATTCCGGTGTGCCTTTCATTTGGGTTACGAGTTTGATGACCATCTTGCTCCATGGCATCTCATATGCACCGAGAATATTACCTGTCTCTTATACACATCTCCGAGCCCACGAGACCTCTCTACATCTCGTATGCCGTCTTCTGCTTGAAA
>CALGBN010000306.1 GCA_937877765.1 Candidatus Bathyarchaeota archaeon
CCTCGTGGGGCATTATTGCATGCAAGGCATGGTGTATCTGTTCCTCGATGAATATCTCAGGGTTAAGTCCTGTACTGAACTGCCCTGCAAGACCTAGAACAGATATGCCTAACATAACCACCACGAGTATGGCGACTGAGCCCCACATTACAACAGGAGCTTCATGCGGAGAATGCCCGTGATGTTCAAGCTCACTAATGTGCTTGCTTTCAGGCGCCAAGAAGGTTAACCAGATGTATCTAATGCTATAGGTCATTGTCAAAGCTGCACTGATACCTCCAACAGCCAATAGCACGTAGGCTAATGGTGTTCCTGCTATCATTGCTGCGATGAATACCGCGTCTTTACTCCAGAAGCCGCTGAATGGTGGTACACCAGCTAAGCTAATGGTCGCTAAGACCATCAACCAGTAGGTCTTTGGCATGTATTTCTTCAAGCCACCCATATCAAAAGTATAGATGCTGTGAATCGCGTGTATTACTGAACCAGCTCCAAGGAATAGGGATGCCTTGAACAAGGCGTGGCTCATCAAGTGGAAGATACCTGCAGTTAGTCCTGCTATGTATGCTTCCTCGGATAGCCCTGATAGTCCAAGGCCAAGCATCATGTAACCGATCTGGCTTACAGTAGAGTAGGCTAGTATCTTCTTTAACTCGACTGATACTACTGCTTGGCTAGCCGCCATAAATGTTGTAAAGCCTCCAACGATAGCGATTGCTATGAAGTATAGTCGTGCCTCGGGTAGGTGTAGCACATATGCGCCGATGTAGAACACTGGGCTCATTCTTGCTACAAGATATACTCCAGCCTTGACCATTGTCGCTGCGTGGATTAGAGCTGAGACGCTTGTGGGTCCAGCCATTGCTTCTGGTAGCCACTCGTGGAGTGGGAATTGTGCAGATTTTCCGATTGGTCCACCGAGGAACATTATCGCTGTTATACCGATGAGTCCTGGATATTGGCTCATCTCAGTTAGCCACTCTGGCGCGGTTTGTATTAGTTCAACGTAGTTGACTGTTCCTGCGAAGTGGAATATGATGAACATTGCTCCAAGGATGAATACGTCGCCGATTCCTGTGACTACGAATGCTTTCATGCCACAGTGGCTTGGTGGAAACATTGGTGTAGGTTCTGGTCCACCTAACCAACGTTCCTTAGCGTCCCTGTAGTAATATCCAATTAATCCATAGCTACAGATTCCTACGCCTTCCCAGCCTATCATGGTCTGTATCAGGTTGTCACTGACAACCAACAGAAGCATGCTGCCTAGGAAGAATAGGAAGAAGAACCAGAACCGT
Organism: Candidatus Bathyarchaeota archaeon; assembly: GCA_937877765.1. GTDB lineage: Archaea > Thermoproteota > Bathyarchaeia > TCS64 > TCS64 > RBG-16-57-9. The sequence goes on from CALGBN010000306.1 coordinate 1,299, forward strand.
GTGAGGTGCTGGTCTCCGTGCATGTAGCTAGTTGAGTATACTATGATTAGGAAGCTGATGAAGGCGACCACGTTTACAACGATTACGGTGATTGGGTCAACAAGTACACCCATCTTGAGGGGGTGACCAAAGAAGTTGATCCACTCAGTTACCTGTACATCACCGGGAGTGTGACCACTCATTACCCACGGTATCATTGAGAATGTGGATAATACGGCTCCGGCTCCAAATACGACTGCCATCATATCTCTGAACTTGTCGCCAAACTTGGCGAAAACAGGCATTAGTGCAGCGCCTAACATTGGGATCGCCCAGCACATGAATGCGGGCCAGTACTCCATGATGGCTTGCCATCCTGCAATAGCTACTGTTTCACTTGACATTAGAGCACGCCTCCAGTAGTCGTTTTTAGTAGATTTTTGGTGATCATCCTATTATCGCTCCTATGTATGCATTGAAGCCATTTACCAACGCCTCCGCCGCTGACTCGGCGAAGCTTACCGCTGGTTCTGGCCAGACACCGAACAAGATTACCACGAGGGTCATCACTACTGTGACTGCCACCATGAGCTTGGGTGCCTCTTTTAGACCCTTCATCGAGTCGATGGGGTCTGAGATTAGTGTCTTTATTACTCTCAGGTAATATGCCATTGAGAGTGCACTGTTTAGTACTCCTATTACCGTCAGCCACGTCATTCCGACCTCGATGGCTGAGCTGAAGAGCATGAACTTGCTGATGAAACCACTCGTCGCGGGCACACCTCCGAGCCCCATGAATGAGACGAATAATCCCATCGTTGTGAGAGGCATTGCTCGTCCGATTCCCTTGAGGTCTTCGATGTTTCTTGTGTTGCCGATGTGGATGAGTGAGCCTGCGGCAAGGAATGCCAGCCCTTTCATCATTGAGTGGTTGAATACGTGTAGGAAGAGCCCTTGAGCACCATATACAGTTCCAGCTGACAAGCCTACAAGCATGTACCCTATCTGGGCGATGCTTGAGTATGCTAGCATCCGTTTCAGGTCTCCTTGCAGTAGTGCTAGTAGGTTTCCTACTGTCATTGTTAGTACGGCTAGTGCTGCGATGGGTAGTTTGAACACTGATGGTTCGAATACTACGAAGAGCAGTCTTGTGAGTCCGTAGAGTCCGGTCTCGATTACTACGCCTGATAGTAGCGCGCTTATGGGGCTTGGTGCCTCTGGGTGCGCATCAGGTAGCCATGTGTGCATTGGCACGATGGCGGACTTAACGCCGAATCCGACAATTAGTGTCGAGAAGAGTAGTACTGTCCAAGGGGTTAGTGGGTTTCCTCTTATTGAGTTTGCCAGCATTCCAAAGTTCAGTGTACCGGTTAGTCCGTAGAGAAGCGCCATGCTAAGTAAGAGGAATGCTCCTGCTGTTGCGCTCATGAGTAGGTACTTGAAGCCTGCTTCGATTGGTCCCCAGTTCTGCTTTAGGAATGAAACAAGCACGTAGCTTGACAAACCCATTAGCTCCCAGAAAACGAATAAAGTGAACAGGTCTCCCGCGAATGCGATGCCAAACATCCCCGCTATCATGAATGTGACTAATGTGTAGAACTCTGCTACTCTTGTCTCGTGCTCCATGTAGCTTATCGAGTATATTGATACCAGTAGACCTAGGAACGCTATGCTGAAGGACATATAGACGCCTAGCATGTCAATCTCTAAGCAGCCGCTAAGTGGTGGAGCTTGTCCCCATGAGTAAAGCAGTAAAACTCCGTCTGGAGCTGCTTTTACCATGTTATAGAGCTGGTATACTCCGCCTAGACTGGCTGCAGAGACTAGTACGAACCACGCTTCTTTGAGTTTCATGCCGGTTCGTTCTGATAGGATTCCTATGAATGGTGTTGCCATAGCCCCGATGAGGCTGATAAGCAGCGGAAGTGGTAACTGTAGACCAGTTTGTATCATTGCTTGTCCTACCATTTCAATCTCCTCAGTTTTCTGATGTCGAATGTCTTGTAATGCTTGAAGACATTCAGTGCCAGCGCGAGCCCGACGGCTATCACTGTGCCGTCAAGTACCAGTGCCATCATTACGATGGACTGGGGCAGTGGGTCAATCATACCCACATGTTGGGTAGATAACGCGACGAAGAATAGGTTGGCTGCGTTGAACAGTATCTCGATACCGATTAGCAGTCTTACTAGGTCTCGTTTGATTGTCAGTGCTACTAGTCCGAATACGAATAGAAGCGCTGTTGTTACTATGAAAAATGTTATTGGGTACATTACTCGTGGTCCCTCCTTATCTTTAGCAAGGCTATGCAACAGATTACTGCTGCAAGCACGACGAATGATTGTGATACCAAGTCGAAGCCTCTGTGCTGCCAGAGGAACTGGCTAACCGCTGTGGTGATGTCGTCGTAATTTGTTGGTGAGAACATTAGGGTCTCAAGTGCTGATGATGCGTACTCCAAGTAGGGGAACGCGATTTCTCTTGTTAATGAGACTCCGAGAAGCACGAGAACTGATGCTGCGGCTAGTACAAGCTGAGTAGTCTTGTTAATCCATGGGACAGAATCGTCATCGAACTCGACATCACCGCCTGTGGTTAACATGACCGTGATTACGAAGAAGACGACCACTGCTCCGGCGAATATCGCTAACTGGAATAATGCGACTGTGGGTGCGCCCATCATGAAGTAGGCTACGCCCAAGGAGATGTTTGTAGTGAGTAATGCGATTACAGCGAAGACTATGTTTCGGCTTGTTACTGCGAGTAATGCGCTGACTACTACTAGGGATAATATGAATAGTATCTCAATCATACGTCTTTCACCTTCCTGTACTTCATCTCTTTATCAGTAAGATATGCCTCGGTCCTCCGTTTCATTCGTGGAACCAAGTCCTTGATGTCTGGAACCTCACTGAGGCGCTCAGGAGAATATTTGAGAGTACTCCTATCATCGACCGCTAATTCAACAACATCTGTGAACTCAAGAGCCTGTTTTGGACAGAACTCTACACAGTAACCGCAAAAGCTGCATGTATTGTAGTCGATACTTGGGTAAGTCTTCTCATGCCCCTCTGCTTCAACCATCTCGATCGAAGCGCATGGACAGACTCTTGAACAGATTCCGCAGCTTATGCATCGTTCAAAGAAGAACTGATGTCTTCCACGGAAGCGTTCCTTGAACATGAGTCGTTCAGTTGGATAGGCAACTGTCTGGCTGTTTCTTAGAATGTATGGTGCTACGATTCCGAGTGGTCTTAGTAGTTTCTTTATCCAACTCATTTAGATTACCCCCCATACTTTCATCGCTAAAACTAGGAATAGGTTCAGCAATGCGATTGGTGTTAGATAGTTCCAGCCTATCTTGAGCATCTGGTCCATCCTTGGTCTCGGGAAGACACATCTCAGGAGCACTATGAATACAACCAAAATGAGGAACTTGGTCAACAGCCAGAATATGTGGCTGCCAATTATACTTCCCATGATGATTGGTCCATTGTAGCCTCCTAGGTATAGTGTGATGAAAAGGAGTGCCCATGCCTGTAGCATGACGTACTCAGCCATCATCGTGAAACCGAAAAGGATTCCGCTGAACTCGGTTCTCCAACCGAACACAAGCTCAACCTCGGCTACTGGAATATCAAAGGGAGTTCTCTCAGACTCGATGAGAACACCTAAGAAGAATACTATGAATCCTATGAACTGAGGTATAGCAAACCACATGTTCTTCTGTGCTTCAACGATATCCACAAGGTTGAATGAACCCGCCATAATCGCGACAGCCGCCGCGCTGATGACCAGTGGAATCTCGCCTGAAATATACATGTAAGCGACTCTCCAAGAGCCGATGAAGCTATACTTGTTATTTGACACCCAGCCAGCGAATACCGGCATTAGTGGTGCGATTCCCATAATTGCCAAGAACATGGGTAGTCCAAGGCCTCCGATATCCCACATGACCCAGTTTGCGTCAAATGGGATTAGTACCAACGCGAGCGCTGGTACTGCTGATACCATTACTGGACTAAGTGAGAATAGTAGCCAGTTTACGTCTGATGGTATTATGATTTCTTTTAAGAATAATTTGATAAAGTCTGCAAAAACTTGCAGTACACCTGATCTTCCGCCACAATAGTATGGTCCGACTCTGAGCATTGCTCTTGCGAGGAACTTTCGTTCAAACCATACAGCAAAGATCGCGAAGACCAGCGTGAATGCTAGTCCGGGTAGCACGAGTACTTGTAGGATAGGTCTAGCGTTTACGGTCATGAACTCTAAGATGTATGCTAGTATTCCTGCTAGGTTCTGGTGAACCTGATTCGCGTTTCCAAATGCTGCGTTTATTATACTCATGATTATCACCTATCCGCGTCCAGATACCATGGGTCAATCGAGTTGATGACAACCGGGATATCTGCGACTGTTATGTGGCTTAGCTCAGCAAGTCTCTCGAAAACATACATGTTTCTGAGGCTTGGTGGTAGTATCTTGACTCTATAGGGGTTAGGGGTTCCATTTGTCCATAAGTGGGTGGACATCTCGCCCCTACCATTCTCTACCCTGCTGATGTGCTCCCCCTCTGGTGCACGTGCAAAGGGGCTGAATCTTGTCTTAATCTCGCCTTCGGGTATCTCCTTTGCGATCTGCTCCATCATGTTAAGGGATTGACCTATCTCGTGGAATCTTACCTTGGTACGCGCCATAACATCGCACGCGTCCTCGGTGATTATCTCCCAGTCAAGATCAGCATACGCTGCATAAGGCTCCTCGTTACGCATATCAACGGGTATTCCTGAGCCCCTGAGAACTGGACCTGTTGCACCTAATCTTAGTGCATCTTTTGGCTCCAGAATAGCTACATTGTCGCAGCGCATCTCAAACATGGGGTTCTCGATCATGGCGTTCCAATAGTCCTTGAACCTGTTTCTTAGGTAGTTGACACCCTCGACAACCCTGTCAGCAAACCCTTCTGGGAAGTCCTTGTAGACTCCACCAGGTAAGAAGAAGTTGAAGCTCCATCGGGCGCCAGTAAGCTCCTCAAACAAGTCCAGTAGGATCTCACGATCTATCGTTGTCCATAGGAAGACAGCTGGGAAGTATCCTGTTGCTTCTGCCTGTAGTCCGAATGCGTATAGATGGCTGTTTATCCTGCTCATCTCGCATACCAGAGACCTGATCCAGTTTGCTCTTTCAGGAACCTCTAACCCGAGGGCTTTCTCAGCAGCAGTAACGTATCCGATGCTGATGTTTGCTGTATCTACCATGGCCATTCTGTCGATTGGAACGATTCCTCCGATGAGTGAACGGTTTTCAAGCACTTTTTCGATTCCACGGTGTGTGAAACCAAGGTCAGCTATAATCCTGTGAACCTTCTCACCATCAGTATCAAGCAGTATTCTTGTCTGCCCACTCATGGGGTGCTGTGGGCCCCAGCTTATTCTCATTAATTCGGGGGTAATTTCTGGTTCTGCCATTACTCAACCCCCTCTCCTTTGAAGTCTTTTCGAAGTGGATAACCACCCTTCCAGTCTGGGGGCAATAACAGAGGCACTAGATTGGGATGACCCTCAAAGTCGATGCCAAACATCTCATGTGTCTCCCGTTCATGGAAGCTCATGGCTTCCCAGACCTGAGTCATGGAGGGTAGAACTGGTTTCTCTCTATCTACGGGTATTCTGTATATGATTATGAAGTCAGAGTCAGGATTATTTAGATAGTAATTCATCTCCATCCTGTTCTCTTCAGGGTAATCGATAGCTCCGCCGCCAATTGGTATAACAAAACCATAATCGTCTCTGATGACCTCGGCTGCCTCGATTATCTTGTCTTTTTTCGCCTTGATAGAAGCTCGTGTATCCTCAAAGACATCCACTGATTCAACGATTTCTTTCTGTGCCTCATTGAAGGAGGAAATAAAATCAGGGAGACTAATCTTTCTTGACACCGAGTCTCCTCTCCTTCACGATTTTTTCTTGTAGCTCCATCATTCCATGGATTATTGCTTCTGGTCTTGGGGGACAACCCGGAATATACACATTCACTGGAACATACTCGTCAATTGCTACTACGCTGTATGAGTCGTGGAATGGTCCTTTTCCGGTGGGACAAGCCCCTACAGCTACAACATACT
>CALGBN010000307.1 GCA_937877765.1 Candidatus Bathyarchaeota archaeon
TTTCAAGCAGAAGACGGCATACGAGATGTAGAGAGGTCTCGTGGGCTCGGAGATGTGTATAAGAGACAGTAAAGGAAGAGTGTTTTGGGGGTTTTAGGGGATGGGTTCATAGAATTTCTGTATCTCTATGACGTATCCTTCCGGGTCATGGAGTAAGAATATCCTTAGATTAAGCTCCTTATCATCGTGGGGCTCATTGATGGTCTCGATTCCGTTCTCTTTGAAGTGTTCATACCATGCGTCAGGGTCATCAACTATCACTGTAAGCATAACTGGCTTGGTATCACTGTACTTGTGATAACCAACGTTACCGTCAACGCAACCCATGTAGGCGTTGTCTCTGACTTTGAATACTTTAGCCCATTTCTGGTCCTGTATTAGCTGGAAACCCATGATTTTCTCGTAGAAATCCGCTGCTTTATGCAGGTCTTTGTAGTAGAAGAAGGTTAGAATACCTTTTGTTTCTGGATACTGCATGGATGATTCTCGACTGATGGGCTTAAAGAAGTTGCCCCTTCTTCTCTCAATGTATAAATCGTACCCTATCTCAGCGTTAATTGATAATATTGGTTAATGTTGGAGATAAGGCACCTGATTTTACACTAGTAAATCAGAATATGGAAAAAGTTTCACTCAGCGATTTCAAAAACGATGCCGTGGTTCTCGCTTTCTACCCTGGAGCATTTACAGGTGGCTGCACAAAGGAGATGTGTACCATTCGCGACGAGATAGCGGTTCTTGAGGACCTTAACGCGCATATACTGGGTATCAGCGTTAATGATCCATTCACAAACAAAGCATTCCACGAGGAAAACGTTCTCACATTTCCTCTACTCTGCGATTATAACCGGGAGGTTGTGAAGTTATTTGATGTTTATCACACGGATTTCGCTGGTTTGAAGGGTTATACAACTGCAAAGCGCAGCGTGTTTATCATCAACTCTGGAGTCATCGATTACAAGTGGGTTACTGATGATCCGGGTGTGATGCCTCCTTATGATGAGATCAAGGCTGAGTTGGCTAAAAAGTCTTAAAACACCTTATTTTATCCCTCTCTAACACTAAACAAGGTTTAAAAACCGCAACAAACTAGATTATTTTGAACTTTTATGAAGAGTTACATCAAATTATTCGGTCCACCCATCGGTGAGGCACTAAAAGCCCTAAGAAACCTAGCAATTGACTTCCCAGAAGTCTGTGTAATGGACACAGCTTTAGAGGCGCAATTTGGTCTAGGCAGCATCGCAGGACCAGGTGGAATTTCTGGAGCAGGAGGTCAGGCTTCAATGGACTCTGTACAGATGGTTATGAGCTTTTTCGGTGATGATATCCCCGAGGAAAGATGTGATACCATTGTCAGCAAAAGTGGGGAGCGTCTCGGTGAATACGATTTCTACTATGAATGGTTCCAGAAGCCGACAGTTCAGCAAGTTGAGGATCTAATCTCCAAGATTGATGAGGCTTTAGCTCCTATTGGTGTCCGGTACACCATGACCACCAAGTAATTCTATTCTCTTTTTTCTTTTATCTGTTCTAAGGCAGTAGTGATGTTATCTACTGGTAGGTTGCAGACGAATCCCTTGCAGACGTATATCTTGGGTTTCTTTGTTTGATTGATGTTTTTTATGTACGGAATTTTTTCAGCTAGTTCTGGTGTCCATATGTGGGTTATTGTTGATGGTAGATACTCGTCCGATAATACACGTATTATATTTTCAAGGTTATCACCGGTCAATACTACCTCGCTTGAAGGACCAAACGCGAAATCGAGACCAGTTAAAAACATCGAGTATGCATGAGGTGCTCCAAGTATCCTTGATGAAAAGAACCTGGACAACTGTTTTGCGTCTTCCTCTAGCTCCGTTTCTCCAGTAAGCCTTGATAATCGTATGAGATTGTAGAATGCAACTGAGTTACCGCTAGGAATAGCTCCATCATAGATCTCTTTTCGCCGAGTCAATAGTTTTTCAGCGTTATCCGCTGTGAAGTAGAATCCTCCCTTGGGGTCATTAAACCTCAGCTTCATGGCGTCGTTCAGTTTACTCGCGTAGTCAAGGTATCTTGGTTCATGGGTTGCCTGATATAGCTCCTGTCTCTTATACACATCTGACGCTGCCGACGAATTAGACGGTGT
>CALGBN010000308.1 GCA_937877765.1 Candidatus Bathyarchaeota archaeon
TGTTGATAGTTTTCCGACCATTGTCTATTTTCTCCGGATGCTCTAGTCTTACACTCAAGACCATTATTAAATCTTTATCCTTTATGACCGGTTGGGGTTTTAATAACAAGATCACGTATTGATGCCTGTTATGGTTCGTCCTGTTCTCAAATGGGTTGGCGGAAAACGCAGACTTATTGAACAGATAATCTGTCTCTTCCCAGAGAACTACCTTGACCGAGCATATCATGAGCCTTTCTTCGGTGGAGGTGCCCTATTCTTCCATCTTGAACCGAATCGTGGCTCCATAAATGATGTTAATAAGCGTCTCATGAACTTTTATCGGGTTCTCAAGGAGAAACCAAAGGAACTGATAGAGGAAGCAAGCCAGTATATCTACGATAAAGCTGAGTATTATAGGCTGAGAACGCGGTTCAACGAGGAACATCTCAGTGACGTTGAGGACGCAGCAATTCTTCTATACCTTAACAAGACCGGATACAACGGCTTGTACCGCGTAAACAGCAAAGGCAAGTATAACGTCCCCTTTGGACGCTACAAGAATCCACGAATCGTAGACGAGGAGCGCATAATAGAGGCAAGCAAGCTCCTAGAGAACATCAGTATAAACAGCGAAAGATTCTACAGCGTCAATAAACACGCAGAGATGGGCGACTTGGTGTATTTTGATCCACCCTACCTACCTGTAAGCGAGACAAGTGACTTTACAGCCTATAGTAAATCTGGATTCGGTTACGAAGATCATGTATTACTCAAGAATACTTGTCTGGATCTTGACCAGAGAGGAGTCTACTTTGTTCAGAGCAACAGCTACGTTGAGCCTATCTTGGATCTGTACAAGGATATTGGCTTTAGAATAGAGATAGTTCAAATGAACCGAGCGATAAACTCTAAAACCAGTAAACGCGGCGGGGTCAACGAGATTCTCGTCACAAATATACCAAAAAAGAAAATTGATACTCAATAAGCTTCCATAACCATCTTAACCTTTTAGCCGCGAGTAAATCCTAGCGCCAGTGATGTCTATGCTGGTTAAAGAAGTGATGACAAGGGAGATCATAGCGATACCCCCAGATGAGACCATAGAATCCGCAGCCGTCACAATGACCCATTACGGCATAAGCTGTCTCATAATCAAAGGCGAAACCAGTGTACAGGGAATACTCACCGAAAGAGACGTATTAACAAGAGTAGTCGCCCAAGGCGAGGACCCAAAGAAGCTCAAAGTAGGCGATGTAATGACATCAGAGCTAATCTCGGTTAAACCCGAGACCAGTATTGATGAGGCAAGTAAGTTAATGCTGAAAAACAGGATAAAGAAACTTCCCATCATGGACCCAGATCAACCGGACAGGGTTCTAGGCATTCTCTCCCTAACAGACATAGCTTTGGTGAAACCCCAGCTCATCAAAGAAATCAAAAAACTTGAAACCGAGGAAAAAGACATACAACGCCTAGTCAGGGAACCCGAAAGCCAGCACCTAGAGTTGAAGGCGAGCCTACGATATAACTCGAGGCAGCATTGTCTTGACCCTGACCTTGAGTTTAACTGCCTCAAGACTGTATGTGCATTCCTGAACAGTGAGGGCGGTGATCTACTTATTGGCGTTAATGACAGAAACCGAGTTGTTGGGATTAAACACGACTACAAGACCTTCAACAAGAACAACAGGGACGCCTTTGAGAACTATCTGGTCAACCAGATCTCACGTAAAATAGGAAACATCCACCTAAAATACATCACAGTAACCTTCCCAAAGCCCTTTGGCAAAGAAATATGCAGAGTAAACGTACAGCCATCACAGGAACCAGCGTTCCTATACCACAAAAGCAGACAATACTTCTACGTTAGAGCAGGAAACGGTTCAAGACCATTCAATATCAGTGAATCTGCGCGTTACATGATAGAAAAATGGCCAGACGTAATGACTTCAACAATGGATATTACTGCTTAACAAGCCACTCAGCGAGTTTTCTGAAAGCTCTTGCCCTGTGGCTGATGTGAGCTTTTTCTTCTGCGCTCATCTCACCGAAGGTTCGTCCATCCCCTTCTTCTGGGATGAATATAGGGTCATAACCGAAGCCGTTAGTACCTTTTTCATCATAGCCGATGAATCCTCTTACTTCTCCACGGAAGGTAACTGAGGTTTCTCCGTCACGGTAAGCTACTGCGCTGATGTATTTTGCTCCTCGATCCTTATCCTCTTCCATGAGTTTCAGGATGCCCTCATTGTTGATAGTACGTAGTGCGTAGCTACTGTATGGTCCGGGGAACCCATAGTATTTGTCGATGTAGAGCCCCGCGTCCTCGATGAGTAAAGGTATATCCACATCAAGCACCTTGAGGCTATACTCGGCTATCAGCTCAGGGTCATCAGCCTGTATCTCGACACGCTCGATATTGAGTCTTTCAAGCTCGATGCCGTACTCGGATAATACTTCTTTTGCCTCTGCGTATTTGTGGTCGCTGCTGGTTCCCATCCAGATTTTATTCCTTCTCAATATATCGTCCTCTCTTTGCTACTTCTTCCATGCGCTCAAGGGCTTCCATGGCTTCTTCCTCCATGGATACGCGGTATCCATCTTTGAATGCTTCGAGAAGTTCCTCCTGATACCGGTAGTGGGTGCTAGTAAGCATCCTGTTCATCAGGTTCAGGTCTACTCCCCTCTTCTCTACCTCACTATTAACCTCGCTGAGCCCAAAATCTATGAAAACGATGCGGTCACCAGACTTGATGATGTTACTTGTAGTCAAGTCACCATGAATGATCCCGGCTTTGTGTAGTTTTCCCGCGTAGAAACCGATTCGTTTGAAGAGCTTAATCCTTTCAATGTCTGTGAGTTGATCTACAAGGTCTCTGATCTTGATCCCGTCAATGTACTCCATGACGATTACTGCGTTCTTGTTATCAACATGATACAATAGAGGCGTGGGTACTCCGTTGAACTTGGCACGATGAATAATATCCGCCTCATGATTGGTCTGACTCTTTCTCATCTGGTAGTCCAGCTCAGGATGACGATACTTTTTCGGTACCCTGACCTTCTTCATAGCCCGTAAACCATTCCAATCCACTATATAGAGGTCGGCTTCAGCGCCCTTGGCCACTAGTTTCTCCATGGAATCTCCACCTGATCCATTCTCCAACTTGGATTAACATAACTACTCTCCAGAGGTGTCCTGTAACCCGCATTATAAGCAATTATACCTGTCCACGCTATCATGGCGCCATTATCCTGAGCAAGCTTAATCGGCACCACAAAAGGCGTAGCCCCATGATCCTCAGCAATATCTCTTACCATCGATGCGAGCCGCTTGTTCGCTGCAACTCCTCCCGTCAATAACAATTCAGGCTTACTGGTATGAGCTAATGCTCGTTCAGTAACCTCTCCAAGCATCGCGTAGGCTGTCTCCTGTAGGCTAAAGCATAGATCCTCGATACTGTGTTTGCCTGTCTCGTATTCTGAGGTGATTGATGTCAATAATCCACTATAGCTGAGGTCCATTCCCTTAACCGCATAAGGCAGAGGAATCAGCTTACTACCAAGCGCTGCCTTGCGCTCAATATCAGGTCCACCAGGGTACTCAAGTCCAGCTGCTCTCGCGAAGGTATCAAAACAGTTTCCCACCGCTATATCAAGGGTCTCTCCGAAAATCCTGTATCGTCCAGACTCGTAGCCACTAACTATGGTGTTTCCCCCGGAAACATACAGCGTCAAAGGGTCCACTGCACCAGTAGCCATTCTACCTATCTCAACATGAGCCACACAGTGGTTGACACCCACTAATGGCTTATTCAGATAGGCTGCAAGGGCTCTTGCTCCAGTAGCACCAGTACGTAGGCATGGTCCTAAACCGGGTCCCTGAGCAAACGAGATGATATCCACCTCAGACATGGTAATACCTGCTTGATTCAGAGCCGTCTTGATTGATGCTCCCATGTACTCACTGTGATGACGAGCAGCCTCACGAGGATGTATACCCCCCTCTAGGGGAACATGTATCTTAACATAGTTAGCCAAGACCTCATGGTCACTGGATACTATGCCTATTCCGAGGTTATCGGCTGTGGACTCGATTCCTAGAGATATCAAATCACTGAACCAGACCAAAGACTAGATAAAAATCTATAGATTAAGGCAATAAGCACATATTCCGGATCACCATCGTAGTCCCCCATGCCATATTGTAGTAACTGCAGCGCAAAGGTACTGGAAACAGACAAGTTCTGCAACAACTGCGGAACACCTCTAAGACCCGTAGAAGCACCCACCCCAGTAAACCATGCGCCTCCACTGCTACCACCTACAAGGGTTCAACCATCCAGCCCTGCTGGGGAAACAATAATCACCACAGTAAGCAATTTCCAGAAACCTAAGAGCTTCGGTAGATGGGACGCATATATTCTACTTGCTACCAACCAGAATCTCATTATCGTCCAGCTAACCAAGGACATGGTAAACCAAAGCATCAAAAAAGCACAAGATGCAGCAAAAGCCGAGGGAAAAGGCTTCTTTGGACAATGGGCTGCACAACTAGGTACAAGCTTTGACTACGCAGCTCAGTATAATAGCTGGACCAAGGATCAATTACTCGCGGAGATACCTAATGCGTTAGTCCTACCTCATTCAAGCGTGACCCAGGTAGAACTGAGAAGCGATAACAGAAACTCATATGGCAAAGATTACCCAGAAATCATCTATAAGCTGAAAATACATGTCGCTGGTGGAGTACACGAGTTCGAGTCACATTCACTGGACATAAAAATCAAGGCATTCCACAACTACTACTC
>CALGBN010000309.1 GCA_937877765.1 Candidatus Bathyarchaeota archaeon
TCTACACCGTCTAATTCGTCGGCAGCGTCAGATGTGTATAAGAGACAGCCACCATATAGTAAGGTCATCACTGTGAACCCGAAGACCGTGAAGTATTCTTTTGGCGGAGATGAACCCGATAATAGCTCACCTATGGCTGGTGATAGTAGAAATAGTACCAGCGCTGGGGGTATTCTGGGTTTACCTTCAGACAACTTAAAAGATAGTTTGGGTTTTCCCAAGATAAGAGTGTCTACGCGACATGAGGTATATTGCTAATCCTAGGATCATGGAGATTACTGGATAACCCGGTATTCCTTCATCAGGTGGAGTCTCCTCCTGAACCGTAAATCCAATAGAAGCACTTGTTGAGCCACTGTGACCAAGATCACCCGCCCATTCCACTTGGATACTGTATTCACCAAGCTGTTCAGGAGTGTAGCTGAACTGGTATGAGCCATCAGCTAGGGTGATTGTTTGATGTGTCATGGAGCCATCGGGTTCGGTTATAGTGAGTTCTGCGTCAATGTTGTGTATCTCGGGTTGGACCTCAACCGAGATTGTTATGGATTCATCGAGAGTGGCTGTACTCTTGGATATTGAACAGGTTAAACTTGAGTCCAGTATCGCCCAGTTCCACCATTGTCCAACGAAGTATATCGTGGAATCGTCGCCAGCGTATATTGGGTGATGTGCTAGAAACCTAGGGGGATAATGCTCAGAGGTAAGATCAGTTATACCAGTGCCATCAACATTAATCCTGAAAACATCGTACCTGCCTTCCTCACCCATAGCGCTAACCAAGTGGATCAGCTCCTCGCCTGTGCTGCTCCACTGGACGATGCCCTGAGTCCAACCAGTACCTGTGATATTATGCTCGCCCTCACCATCAACACCGATAATGAAGAGTTCATAGTTACCATGATCCGTCGTATCATTCACCATTCTCTCAAATACAACCAATGAACCATCAGGGCTGAGACGTGGATCATAGTCACCAAAAGGCAGCACAGCATTACCCCAGACTCCTGCATTCGGTGGATCAGTAAGCTGATGCACATCCGATCCATCACTGTTCATCATCCATATCTGGCTGTCCCTTGTGAACACTATACGGTCTCCAACCCAGTCAAGGTCAGCATCATGCCCCCCAGAGTCATAGAGAAGCCTCTGATTATCGCCATCAGCGTCCATCTTGTAAATATCAAGAGAGGATTCTCGCCACGAGAGAAACACGAACTCGGAGCCATCAGGGCTCCAGTTAGGATAAAGGTCCCAGTTATCATTATCAGTTAACCGTGTGAGACCAGTCTCGTCGATATTCATAGTGTATATTTCTGAGTACTCGTAGCCGTCTCCATGGTACATGCATAAAGCAAACTTGGACCCATCTGGGCTCAAGTCGATGTTTGTGATCTCTAGTGGGCTTGAGTATACGAGATGGGTCTCCCCTGTATTGACATCAAGCTTGTAGATGCCATATTCTTCACTGTATGGAACATAGGTTCCGTTTACCATGGGGGTTAGAGCAAGTAAGAAAAAACAAACGAGGAATACTTTGAGATAAGACATCAGTATGAAGTAGATTAACAGGTAAAAAGGGTAAGTTTACCAAACTGCTGGAATCTTGTCTCCGGTCCGAGCGTTAAACAGACCCAGATCAGTCAAGACAATTCCCCAAGGGAAACAGGTGAGGAAAATAAAAGTCTGTGAGTCCACAGGATGAGGACCAAGCTCACCGGGCTCCAGTTTATCCGCTTCCTCGTTTATCTTATCTAACGCGACTACAACTTCGTCCAGTGGACGATCAGTCATGATGCCACCGATAGGCAGTGAAATCTCAGCCATAACCTTCCCATCATTAACCACCACGATACCGCCCTCGATCTCAGCGACACGGTTCACGGCAACCGCCATATCAGCGTCATTCGCACCGATAACCGAGATATTATGACTATCATGAAGCACACTGGTGGCTACAGCGCCTCTCTGATAACCTACTTTCCAGAACGATACACCCAATCCCTTGCCATGCCTGTTAACTATAGCAATCTTATTGATGTCTCTACTCAGATCACGTTGAACATAGCCATCCTTCACGGGTAGCGTCGTCGTAATTGGCGCAAGGTCTGCGCTGAAATAACGAGCAGGTAAGACCGCTGCATTAACAGTGTCTCTATTGTAGGGTGATTTGACTCTGAAGTCTTCTGCAGTCAAGGGTTTTGGTATCTTGATACTATGACGTACATAGGCTGGAGCCGGTGGAATACTGATATCAACGGTCAGTTTACCCTTCTCGGCTACCATCTCACCGCCTGTGAAGACCTTTTCTATTTTGATCTTCTCAAGATCAGAGACAAAAAGCATGTCGGCGTAGCGACCCGGAGCTACCAAACCAATATCATGCTCAAGTCTCCAGTGACGCGCATTATTGATAGTAGCAAGCTGATAAGTCGTCACAGGGTCTAAGCCCTCCTCCATGGCTATCTTCATCTCATAGTCAAGCAAACCAATCTTGCGAGTAAGCTCAGCAGGGCGATCATCAACACAGATACCCACCATCTGCCAATCGATACCAGCCTCAACCAATCCACGGATAGCGTCACGGCTATCACGTGCCTTAATCTCAAGGAAACACCCCCGCTCAAGGAGAGCCAGTGCTTGCTCACGGTTACCTGTAAAGTGAGTCGAGCTAATTCCAGTCGCCATGAAGGCGTCAGCCTCAGGCGGCTCAGGCGTAGCATCTGTCTCTTATACACATCTCCGAGCCCACGAGACCTCTCTACATCTCGTATGCCGTCTTCTGCTTGAAAA
>CALGBN010000310.1 GCA_937877765.1 Candidatus Bathyarchaeota archaeon
GGTCGAGCTAGATACAGAGTTCACAGATACCCATGTTGAGAAGTGGCGTACCATGAGCAGACTTACTGGGATGGGTGAGAAATACAAGAAATTCTTCCTCTATGTGCCTGAGGGCAGCGAGGAGGAGGCGTTACGACTGCTTGAGGAGAATGGGATCGAGTACGCTGGGCTCAGGACATGGAGTCTGGATAACTGGAATCTGGTCTTGAAGCCGTTTAAGACACCTGATATGGCAAAGGACCATCGTTGAATGTAGTAGCTCCAACATACATTTTCTTTTAACAGATTTCCACGAAAAACACTCGTATCGGGTGTGAACGATGAACCGACGTGGATTAACAGGACTTGAGACAGCGATTATACTAGTAGCATTTGTGATTACCGCATCAG
Source organism: Candidatus Bathyarchaeota archaeon (assembly GCA_937877765.1). Lineage (GTDB taxonomy): Archaea > Thermoproteota > Bathyarchaeia > TCS64 > TCS64 > RBG-16-57-9. The sequence continues at coordinate 391 of CALGBN010000310.1, forward strand.
CATTTGCCTTTGTTGTATTGAACATGGGTATGCTTTCAGCGGATCAAGCGCAATCAGTTATCAGCAGCAGCGTGGAGGAATCCAGCGCAGCTTTAATGATGGACACTGACATCATAGGCACATTCTCAAACACAACTGGAACCCAGAGCGCCATCTGTCTAGAAAAAGCAACATTCTACGTACGGCTCAGCCAAGGCGACTCACCCATAGACATGGATGACAGCAAGGTAGTAATCACCTACACCAACCCAAGATGCCACACAGACATCTATGATAGTAATGGCACAATCACAACAATCACTCCAGTAGCCGGAGACGGTGACTCCATGCTAGAAGCAGGAGAGAAGTTCAAGATAGTCATCGACTTTACACAGATCGATAAAGCGGCAGTAGACCCGGCTCAGGGGGATATGAACAATGTCTATACGCATCCCTATGAGGAGCTAAGGATCGAGATACAGCCGAGCGCTGGAGCAAAGTTATCTGTTGAACGGGTTATCCCACAGGTAGCTAACATAGTGATGGGCTTCTAACCCAGCTTATCATAACAAACCCACTTATCTGAATCCAAGTCATACAACCAGACACGCCTAGGATTCACAGTCACCAGCTTTTTTAACTCATAAATTCGCATAGCGGAGTCCCGGTCAGGAAAATCAATCAAACCACTGGAATTATTCACAAGCTCAACAGCAGCGGGACAATTCATATCGACACCCAGTAGAATAACTTGTTCTTTGTCTGGGTCGAGGCTGAATGGAAACTGTCTGCAGGTTGCAGGACGCTTCTCGTAGATTGTGCATTTGTTGTCTGTCAGGTGTGGGCAGCTTGGTAGTGTTAGTTGGTAGGCATGTATCTTGAAGCCTTTCTCGTATGGGCGTTTCCCGTACCCGAGATAGGGTTTAACCTGAGTCTCATGGAATAATTTGGCTTCCTCTGGTAGCAGGGTTAATCCTCTCCGTATGCCCATGTCTTTTTGGAGTAGTTCTCGGCAGCAGAGACCGCATTGTCTGCAGTTGAAGCTCATCTCTGGATTGTATCAATTGGTGGCGCTTGAATCATTCGGTGCATAAACCCTGATTATTTTAGACAAGCCTAAAATATCCGGTAGACGGGATATGTCCGTTAGGCGAAACGCAATGAACATACTGGCACCAATACTACTAAGCGTACTCGCAGGAAGCGCCACAGGAATCGGCGGATACATTGTACTCAGATTCGGAGACATAAGTGACCAAAAAATGGGTCTCCTCATGGGATTCGCAGGAGGGGTCATGCTGGTGGTTAGCTTCGTTGAACTCTACGCAGAAGCATTAACTGAGCTCAGTCCTTGGCAAGTCACATTGGCTTTCGCCATTGGCACCATTTTCATGATGGGGGTTGACCTTACACTTCCTCATATTGAGTTTGGGCTCTGGGAGGACGGGGTCAAGGACCGTCACCTCTTCAACAGTGGCTTGATTATAGCCATAGGCATGTCAGTACACAACCTACCTGAAGGAATAGTGGTCAGCGCAGGCTATGGGCATGTACCAGAGCTAGGTATTCTCGTAGCTATCATGATCTGCATGCACAATATACCAGAGGGAATCGCAACAGTAAGCCCATTGATCCAAGCAGGGGTTGATAAGTGGAGAGCAGTAGGCCTCGCAACAGCAAGTGGACTCGTGGAACCAATAGGAGCTCTTATGGGTGCGGTGGTTATCTCGACCTTCGGGGTAGATATTGTTGGGTGGGGTCTCGGTTTTGCGGCAGGCGTCATGACTTATGTTACGATTGATGAGTTGATCCCAGTAGCCCACCAGTACTGTACTCTGGACCATAAACACATGGTCTCAAGCGGGTTATTGATAGGAATGCTTTTCGCGATGGTCCTCGGACTCATTCTCCATGTTTAGAGGAGCCTTGGGCTACGAGTCAGCTGCTCACAGCCATCCTCAGTAACCACAACGTTCTCCTCCATACGGACACCGCCAAAACCCGGTAGATAGATACCGGGCTCAACAGTGAACAGCATACCGGGTTTCAAAATATCTATGCTGGTCTTGCTCAGGCTCGGAGTCGGGAACCCGCTCAAGGGATGCCCCAGACTATGGGGGTAATCAGGGAACCCATGCTCCTTCAACACTCTTCTACTGATAGCATCAAGCTCTACACATTTCACACCGGGCTTCACATGGTCAATGACCGCCTGAACCGCCTTATCCATAGCCACCAACATCTTCTCCTTCTTCGGGTCCTCACCCAGCAGATAAGTACGTGTCTCATCAGCAGCGTAACCACTCACAGTTGGTCCAAGGTCCACAAGCATGAACTCACCTTTCCTGAGTTTTCTTGGGGTTGGCCACCCGTGGCTATAGGCTGATCTTGGTCCTGTGCTGACTATTGTCTGGAAGCTAAGGGTCTCGGCTCCGTTGCGCTGCATGGCATAGTTGGCTTCTGCCGCCATCTCGGTTTCCTTGACGCCGGGTTTCATGGCTTCTCTTGCAGCGCTACAACCGATATCAGATAGCTTGGAGGCGACTCTTTGGAGCTTGATCTCCTCTGGGTAGAGACCATACCAGACCTCGGGGAGAAGAGTTGAACCTATATCCACTAGCTCTCCCTGTAGGTGGTCCCTGTAATACTCGTAGCTACTGTAGTTTAGTTGCCCCAGGTTGACACCGATCTTTGATGAAGCCCTCAGATGCTTGTTAGCATAATCTGCAATGGTTTCAGTGGCTACACTTCTGCTCTCCAGTAACTTGACCTGCAGCCAGCTCTCATCCAGTGTACTGTTATAGTCAACGCTGTAGACGAAATGCACAGTGTTACCATCAATAGGTATAGCTAATGCGGTACCCGAGGTTGAGCCTGTTATTCGCTGGAAACGTGGACCCATGCCTGCTCCACCCATGAGGAGCACCATGTCCAGCTCACGTTCCTGCATCAACTGTTTAAGGTGATTATACCGTTTCTTTGCGAAATCAAGTGGTTCTGACATAGTATGTGATTACTCTAGGGCAATAATAAGTCACCCGTGAATGAAACATGTTATAGACCTCCATCTCCACGGATAGTTTGAGGAATTTTATGCGTTTAATCAGCATCGGAGGTGGAGAACCCGAGTATGATACACCGAGCAATATCATCGATGCCATGAAGCAGGCGATGGATGACGGATACACACATTACGGTGATTTCAGGCACATACCTGAGCTACGAAAAGCAGTATCAGACAAATACAAGCGATACGGCGTGGAGGTTGACCCAGAGCAGGTCATCATCACACCCGGCAGTACCATGGGCATCTACATGGCTTACAAGGCGTTTCTTGAGCGCGGTGACGAGCTCATTGTGATGGACCCCTGCTTTTTCGGCTACTTCATGGCGGTAGAAGAACAGGGCTTCAAGACTATTCCAGTGAAACGAAGCAAGGAGGACTGGAGCTTTAGTATAGAGGATGTTTATGCTGCTACCACGGACAAGACCAAGGCTTTGTTGATGTGTAGCCCTGATAACCCCACTGGTGCCATACTCAGTGACACGGAGCTAAAAGAGCTAGCCGAATACAGCAAGGAGAAAGGCGTCAAGATCATCAGCGACGACATCTATGATGAGATCAGATATGACGGAGCAGAGTTCAAGAGCATCGCAGCTCTCCCAGATATGAAAGAGAACACGCTGATACTCAATGGACTCAGCAAGACCTACGCCATGACAGGGTGGAGAGTAGGCTACATCATACCACCAAACAAGGAGACCTATGACAAGCTGTTCTCGATCCAGATGAGCACATATCTGGTGCTGAACCAAGCACTTCAATACGCTAGCCTAGAGGCACTCAATGGACCACAGGATAGTGTCCGTGAGATGGTGAAGGGATACCGGGAGAAACGCGAGTACGTGGTTGATACATGGAACGATATACCCAAGGTATCTATTTCCAAGCCCAAGGGAGCATTCTACGCGTTCCCAGACCTATCCGCCTATGGAATGAGCTCAGCCAAGATGGCACAGTACATCAGAGAGGAAGCAAAGGTAGCCATCACACCGGGTCACCTATTCGGTGACTGTCTCTTATACACATCTCCGAGCCCACGAGACCTCTCTACATCTCGTATGCCGTCTTCTGCTTGAAAAA
>CALGBN010000311.1 GCA_937877765.1 Candidatus Bathyarchaeota archaeon
CCGAGATCTACACCGTCTAATTCGTCGGCAGCGTCAGATGTGTATAAGAGACAGTATCTGCTGTGGCTTGCCCAGCCGCCATAACCGCCTCGTTCATTGTCCAGAGACCCGTGTTTGGCAGCATCGCCTCCTTCAGGTACTTGGTGGATGTATACATCAAGGTTACAGCATCCAGTGCCCCGGGGGCACGCGCATTACGAGGCAAATCATCAGCGTAGGAGATCCACTTTTCGGGTTCATCACATTCAAAAACGAATGCAGCGTTCCAGTAGCTACCCCACTGAGTCTCATACATGACAGTGGTTGAACCTCTAGGGTGCCATCCGACCATGGCGTCAAGTCCATCGAATCTTCCTTTTGTAGCGAACCAGCTCTTGGCGCATACCTTCTCGGCAGGTGTACCGAATACCTTGATGGTTCCCTCTATTCCATGTTCTTCCATAGCGTGTTTTGTGGCTACTGCTCCAATCAATGAACCAGTGCCCAAGGCGCTGTGAGGGTCTGTGTGTCCCGCTCGGTATGGGTTTGTGGCTGATCTGTATGGTACTTGGTCTTGCCAAGCTGATGGTACGGCGTCGTATTCAGTGTATGTGCTGAGGACTGGTTTTCCCTCTCCCCAAGTCGCCTCATATGCGGTGGGCATTCCCGCTACACCGTGGATTACATCAAAGCCTTCTTTTCTGTGGAAATCAACGAATGCTTTTGCTGACTTGTACTCACGGAAACTGGTCTCAGCATAATTCCATATGAGTTGATGGAAATCAGATATCCTCTCGGCGTTGTCATCGATCCAATTAAAAGCCGTTTTTTTTGCTTCAGTTAGCTTCGTCAAAACTTGTTCACGAGTATCTACGGTCAAATGTTGTATAAAACAATACTAGCCATCGCTATTTCTAGGTGAAAATGAAAAAAAAAGAATAAAATAGAGAGGGTGTTTACCTTGCTTCCTGAAGAACCTTTTTGGTCTCTTCTGGGAAGTCTCGGAGCAGGTTTCCAAGGACTACTTTTGCGACGTATTCTTTGAACTCTGCCTCATTGTATTTGGCTGAGTAGATTCGTCTGTGACCGCCCTTCCCTGTTGTCTCCGTGTAGTTCAGCACGCCCTCGTCTACCATGGAGTTTAGGAAGTTGATGATTGATGCTCTACTGATTGTCCTTACGCCCTTTAGATCCTCGTTCACCTGCATCCAGACGTCTCGGCTACTTGCGCCGTCGCCGTCTAGTCGCCATAGGTAGTATAGGGCTGTCTCTTGGTAGTCCTTTAGCACCATGGCGAGTCCCTCGTTCGATGTGTCAATTGTTAATGTCAGTTCTGTCTCTTATACACATCTCCGAGCCCACGAGACCTCTCTACATCTCGTATGCCGTCTTCTGCTTGAAAAA